>NZ_JBEFZE010000007.1:0-167306 GCF_042762395.1 Pseudogemmobacter sonorensis | reverse complement strand
GCCCCGCTCGGTGATCTGAGCGACCGCGTCACGCTTGAAGTCGTCGCTGAAAAAGCCTGTGCCCATCATGGCCTCCTTGCCTCAAAATTAGCAAAAAAGGCGGCCAAAAAACATGGGGCTATTAAAATCGGTCTTCACGGATTTGCAATCCGGATCGAAGCGTTGAAATCATTGAAGATGGCTGTAAACGCCCCCGGTTTGTTCACGGTCGAAAATCAACGGCTTATGAGCAGTGTGTAAACGGCCAAAACCGATTCTCGACCCGAGGTGAAAGTGCCGAAGCGGGGCACGCCCACCCCGGCAACAATCAAAGTCTCGACAGCTTTGGATTCTACATCAGCGGCCCCTGTGACGCAAGTTTTGTGGGGGTTGAACGATGAGCTATCATGTTGAATCCCGCTGTTCGAACCGGAAATTTGGCAGCGCGCCGCGCAAACAAATCGCGATGTATCTTGCGAACAAGGCAGGCGATGACGGGAGCGGCATCTGGTGTTCCAAGCACACCATCGCGCGGGACACCGAACTGAGCCTCGCGACTGTTAAGCGCACGATCCGCGATTTTCTGGCCGAGGGTATTCTGGTCGCAATCGGTATGCGTGAAACTTCGCGCCACGGTCAGACCGTGATTTACCGTATCGCACTCGAAGTGGTCGACGAACTGGAGCCGCTTCTACCCGCCAAGGCCATATCTGCAACCGGGGTCACAGTGAACCCGGTTCAGCCAGCACCTGCAACCGGTGTCAGGGTGAGCCCCCCACCGGGGTCACAGCGACCCCCAAACAATCCTATGAACAACCCTATGAATCATCCTCCCTCGCGGCATGCGCAGTCCGAGGCTGAAGAGGAAGATTTGCAGCCGATCTGGGATGCCTTCCCAAGCGACCGGCGCAGGGATCGTGCAGCGTGCAGGCGGCATCTTGCAGCGGCCTTGTCGGAGGCGTCCCGCGACGAGTTGGTCATCGCCGCAAAAGCCTATACCGAAGAAACTGCCGAGTACACCCGCAGGACCGTCATGTTCTTCGATAACTGGCTGCGTGTTGGCAGATGGCGGCGATACGTCGAGGCGCATCGTCAGCAACGCTCAGAGGCCGAGGCGCGGGACAAAGTGAACGATGAAACGATCATCGCGAACGCCGCCAAATGGATCCAAGAGCGCAGCGATATGTGCAGGCACGTCCCCCTCAAGCGCGCGGCAGAAGCTGTTAAGCGGGGGCTTGTCACGCGAGAACAAGCGCAAGCAGCGGGGGTGATGCCATGAGTTGGGGCAACACCATCGGCGCGGGTGTCTGCGCTGTCGCGTGGCTTGATCCGGCCAACGAGCATTGGCACAGTATACGAGGCAATCGCTTCGCAAACCCCGACCGCAGCGCCCACCACGAGGCTGGCGGAGGTCGGGGTTTGCAGCCTCCATCGGAGGCTTCGATCCGTAACGGATCGGCGGCGCAGCCGCTGGCTGGGTTGAGGGGCGCAGCGCCCTTACCGACATGTTGTTCACAACATAATAGTCGGTCAGTATTGCGTTTCTTTGGGAACGGGGGCTGACACATGGCCGGACCCCAGTTTTTCCATCTTCAATCCTATTCCCGCAAGCCCAACAAAGCCGGGCAATCCATCGCGCAGGTGCTGGGCGAAGCCGCCCGCTTGCCGGAATTCTCCCACCATGTGCCGGCCCCTAAGCCCTGCCGGGTGATCTTCGGGCTTTCGCCTGCCGAGGTCCAAATCCGACATGACGCGATGGTCGCGGCGGGCCGTTGCGAGGTCACGCTCAAGGACGGCATCACGGCAATGCGCGGCATCCGCAAGGATCGCCACACGTTGATGACTGCTGTGGCTTCGCACCCGTATCTGACGACGCAGATCAACGCCAATCCGGAAGCGCGCGCCGACTATGATGCATGGGTCGCCCGCAATGTGGCCTATCTGCGGGACCTTTTCGGCGATCAACTCGTCAGCGTGATCGAGCATAGCGATGAAGAGCATCCCCATATCCACGCCTATATCCTGCCCTTGGATGATCCCGCCTGCGAGGCGCGGCATTTGAACCCGTCTTGGGTGGCGAAGATTACAGCGGAAGACGCGGCACGGGCCGAGGGGGAGCCGGACAAGATCGCGGTGAAAATCGGCAATGCCGCCTATCGTAGCCGGGCGAGAGAGCTTCAGGACGACTATCACCTCCGGGTGGGCATCCCTTCGGGCCTGACCCGCACAGGGCCAAAGCGCAAGCGCCTGTCGCGCCAGCAGTGGCGCGAGGAGAAAGCCCAAGCCTCGCACATGGCCAAGATGATGCAGACGATCAAGGGACTGACAGATGACCTCGAAGGTCGGGAAGATGATTTGGCCCGCTCTATTAAGGTTGCGGCGGACGAACTGGCGGCGAGGCTCGATCAGGCCGAAGCCCTGCATAATGAGGCCGAGGACGACAGGCTTCTTGCCGCGCAGGAACGTGACCGGCTCGCGGTCCTTGCTGTGGCGCAGGAAAAGGAAGCAGCAGCCCGGCGGGCCGCTGCGGAGGAGGAGGCCAGAAGAGTTCGGGAGAAGGGTAAGAAAGATGCCGCAGATCTCGTCGCCAATGCCGAGCGGGCCGCGCTGAAAATCCGTCAGAATGTTGAGGTGTCCTAGCTTACCCAAAGGCGTCCACGCAGTACGCAAGGTGCGCGCGGATGGGGTTGTCTTCCACTTCTACGCTTGGCGTGGTGGCCCAAAGTTCTGGAGTGACACAAAGCACTATCCGAACGAGCCAGCCTTCCATGCGGCTTTTGCAGAGGTGATCAAACTGCCGAGGCCCTCGGCCTATATGACCTCGACGATGGTGGACGACTTCCTGTCCTCGCCGCATATGCCGAAAGGAAAACGCACTAGAGACGATTATCGCAAATGGGCTCTGCGCTTCGCCGAGGCGTTCAAGGACGATCCTGCGGCGATGTTCGAGGAGCCGGAGTCGCGCGGCGAGGTCAATGAATGGCGCAAGCAGTGGGGCCATTCCCCGAAGCAATATGACTATGCCGGGACTGTCGTGACACGGGTTCTGAACTGGGCATGGAAGGATGCGGGCAGGATCAGGCAGCATCATTGCGCCGGATTTACAAAGGTTTATGAAGTGGACCGTTCTGAAATTGTCTGGACCGCAGCCCAACGCAACGCCGTTGTCGCTATCGCGCCCGAGTGGGTTACTCGCATACTGACGACGGCCTGCGAGACGGGCCTGCGAGTTGGAGATTTGATCCGGCTGTCGTGGTCGCATATCGAGGAAACACCGAAGGGGCGGCGCATCCGTGTGCGCACCAATAAGCGCAAACGGGCAGCCACTATCCCGGTGACGCCGGAAATGGGCGCTATTCTGGATGCGACACCTCGGGACAGGCTGCTGATCTTGGTCAACGCCAGCGGCGGCGTTTTGAAAGAGCATCGCGCTTCGGAGGGCTTGCGCCAGTGGCGTGACAAGGCTGGGTTGACGCCAGAGGCCTTGGGTTACGATCTACGCTTGCAAGACGCTCGTGGGACGGCTGCAACCCGCCTTCTCAACGCTGACCTGTCACTGGCCGAGATTGCCGCCCACATGGGCTGGAGCGTGCGCCATGCCGCAGCGATCATCGAGCATTACGCGAGGGTTTCACCGGACGAGTCTGACGCGGTTCTGGTCAAGCTGGCACGCGCCCAAAAGGGCACATCAGGAACAAAACTGTAAACGCAACTGTAAACGGCTGGGCCGTTCAGCAACGAGAGGATAGCTAAGTGTTTGAAAAGATTTGGAGGCGGGTACCGGAATCGAACCGGTCTTCACGGATTTGCAATCCGCTGCGTAACCTCTCCGCCAACCCGCCGGAACAGCCGCCTCATTAGGTTTTTCCGGCGCGGGCGTCAAGCCGTCATCACTCCGGCTGTCCGGCTCGTTGGTCTTGACGCCGCGACCGGACCTTAGCGATTTTTCTGGTCACGGCTCCGCGCGGAACGCTGCATCCTTGCCGAGAGGCTCTGGCTCCGAAACCCGCAGCCTATTGCAGGCGCAAGGCGGCGAGGTTTCACCTCGCAACACGGTGCGGCGGGATGATCCAAGGCGCCCTCCACTGCGTTTTTGAGGTCGGCTTGGGGTGACGCAGGCAAGCTGGACGACGGAAAACACATGCATAGCAAGATCTTGGTCACTTCGGCTGCAGTCATCCTCGGCGCGGCAACAGGAGCGCGGGAAGCCTCCCCCTTTGGCTGGGCGGCGGATCATTCCCCAGGTCTGGCGGAGGCGGGATGGGATTGGCGGCCCGGAGACCGGAGAGATGGTCTTTCGCGACGAGACCGAAGAGGCGCATGTTTGACCTTCGATGGGCCGCGATTTCTTGGCAAAGCCGCGGCAGCCCCCACGTCTTTTCGTGGATCAGGAAAGCGGCGCGACGACGGCTGCGTTTCACGAATCGGCTGAGGGTCGCAGCCTCCCTTTCCCCGGGCAAACCTATCCTGCCGCCTGAGTGATGGGTGCTCCTAGCGCCGTAAAGCTACCCGAGCATTCCGGTTCTCCGAGGACGGCTTTGTCCATATCGAGGGGGAAATCCCCAGGCTCGATGCCGAGATCGCCCGCCGGGCGAAAGAGAGCGATGTCGCCCGGCGCCTGATGACGTTGCCAGGGATCGGCCCAATTATCGCCACAGCCTTGGCCGTCCTTGCACCACCGCCCGAGACGTTCCGAAGGGCGCGGGACTTCGAAGCCTGGCTCGGCCTGGTGCCACGGAAGCATTCGACCGGTGGCAAACAACGGCTCGCGGCCACGACAAAGATGGGCGAGCGATCCCTGCGGCGCTTGCTGATCATCGGTGCCAACAGCGTCATCATCAAACGACACGTCCATGCCCGCGCCCGTCCGGGCATACGGGCATAACAGCGCCCGGACCGCCTCAGCTACACCCGGTCGTGCCGCCGCAGGTGTTGCATTTCAGGCAGGTGCCGTTTCGGACAAGCGTGTAATTGCCGCATTCGCCGCACGGGTCGCCGGTATAGCCCTGCATCTTGGCCCGGCTGCGCGCGCCCTCGGTGCCTGCCGCTTTCGGCGCGAAGGCCGGGGCGGCGTCGGCGAAGCCCGCGGCCCGGGTTTGCGGCACCAGAGTCTGCGGCACCAGCATGTTCAACGCGCTCACGGGATCGCCGCCGGTCGCATCCCCGCCGCGCAGGGGCATCAGCTCTTGCGGCAGGCGCTTTCTCAGATAGCCGGTCGAGGAGATCGACTTCAGCAGTTCCACCGATTTCACCGCCGCCGCCTCGCTGACCCGGTCGATGTTCGCGCCGCCCTGCCCCCGGCCTTCTCCCTCGCCCCCACCCTCGCCATGGCCCAGATCGTCGAAACTCGCGCCCTTGGGGGCGACATGGGCCAGATCGGTGCGGTCGAGGTAGGAGATCGCCAGCTCGCGGAAGATATAGTCGAGGATCGAGGTGGCATTCTTGATCGAATCGTTGCCCTGCACCATTCCGGCGGGCTCGAACCGGGTGAAGGTGAAGGCCTCGACGAATTCCTCCAGCGGCACGCCGTATTGCAGCCCGACCGAGACCGCGATGGCGAAATTGTTCATCATGGCGCGGAAACCCGCACCCTCCTTGTGCATGTCGATGAAGATCTCGCCCAGGCTGCCGTCCTGGTATTCGCCGGTGCGCAGATAGACCTTGTGGCCGCCGACCACCGCCTTCTGGGTATAGCCCTTGCGCCGTTCGGGCAGTTTCTCGCGATGCGAGCGGACGATTTCCCGCACGATCACCTTCTCGACGATCTTCTCGGCCAGCACCACGGCCTTTTCCTGCGCGCTGCCGGCGGCGAGGATCTCTTCCGCCTTCTCGTCGTCCTCGATCAGGGCCGAGGCCAGCGGCTGCGAGAGTTTCGAGCCGTCGCGGTAGATCGCATTGGCCTTGACGCCAAGCGAATGCGACAGCGCATAGGCGTCCAGCACATCCTCGATCCGGGCCGCATTCGGCATGTTCACCGTCTTCGAGATCGCGCCCGAGACGAAGCTCTGCGCCGCCGCCATCATGCGGATATGGCTTTCGACCGACAGGAACCGGGTGCCGGTCTTGCCGCAGGGATTGGCGCAGTCGAAGACCGGGTAATGCCGCGGCTGCAGGTGCGGCGCGCCCTCCAGCGTCATGGTGCCGCAGACATGGTCGTTCGCGGCCTCGATCTGGGCGCGGGTGAAGCCCAGGTGGCGCAGAAGGTCGAAGGTCGGATCGGCGAGCTTCGCCGCCGGGATGCCCAGGCTTTCCTTGCAGAAGGCCTCGCCCAGCGTCCATTGGTTGAAGACGAAGCGGATGTCGAAGGCTGCGGGCAGCGCGACCTCGATCTTCTCGATCTCGCGCGGGCCGAATCCGTGGCCGACCAGCGCGGTGTGGTTGATCGCGGGGGCCTGCGCCAGGCTGGCATGGCCCACGGCATGGGCGACGATCTCGGCCACCTGATGGGGCGCATAGCCAAGCGCCTCAAGCGCGGCCGGGACCGACTGGTTGATGATCTTGAAATAGCCCCCGCCCGCCAGCTTCTTGAACTTCACCAGCGCGAAATCGGGCTCGATCCCGGTGGTGTCGCAATCCATCACCAGGCCGATCGTGCCGGTGGGGGCAAGGACCGAGACCTGGGCATTGCGAAAGCCCTGCCGGGTGCCGAGCGCGAGCGCCTCGTCCCAGGCCGAGCGCGCCAGCGCCACCAGCGCCGGATCGGGGCAATTCTCGGCATCCAGCGCCACCGGGGCCACGTTCAGCCCGGCATATTCCCCCGTGCCCCAGGCGGCGGCGCGGTGGTTGGCGATTACCCGCAGCATGTGGTCGCGGTTCTTCGCGAAGCCCGCGAAGGCGCCAAGCTCGCCCGCCATCTCGGCCGAGGTGGCATAGGCGACGCCGGTCATGATCGCGGTCAGCGCGCCGCACAGCGCCCGGCCCTCGGCGCTGTCATAGCCCAGCCCCATGTTCATCAAGAGCCCGCCGATATTGGCATATCCCAGGCCCAGGGTGCGGAAATCATGCGATTTCTGCGCGATCTCCCGCGATGGGAACTGCGCCATCATCACCGAAATCTCAAGCGTCAGCGTCCAGAGGCGGCAGGCGTGGATATAGGTCTCGGCGTCGAAACCGCCGTCGCGATAGAAGGCCAGCAGGTTCATCGAGGCCAGGTTGCAGGCGGTATCGTCGAGGAACATGTATTCCGAACAGGGGTTCGAGCCCCGGATCGGCCCGTCCTCGGGGCAGGTGTGCCAGGCGTTCACCGTGTCGTGGAACTGGATGCCGGGATCGGCGCAGGCCCAGGCGGCATGGCCAACCTGGTCCCACAACGCGCGGGCGCGGACGGTCTTTGCCACCCCGCCATCGGTGCGGCGCAGCAATGCCCAGGGCAGGTCCTCGCGCACGGCGCGCAGGAAGGCGTCGGTCACCCGCACCGAATTGTTGGAATTCTGGCCCGAGACGGTGACATAGGCCTCGCTGTCCCAATCGGTGTCATAGGTGGGGAATTCGATGCTGTCGTAGCCCTGGGCGGCATATTGCAGCACACGGTTGGTATAGGTGTCGGGGATCATCGCCTTGCGGGCGGCGCGGATCGCGGCCTTCAGGGCGGGGTTCCTGGCGGGATCGACCGAATCCTCGGCCGAGCCGTCCCAGGCGCGGATGGCGGCGAAGATCTCGTTCAGGCGCAGCTCATGCGCCTTCGATCCGGCGACGAGCGAGGCGACCTTCTGCTCCTCGATCACCTTCCAGTTGATGAAAGCTTCGATATCGGGGTGATCCATGTCGCAGATCACCATCTTGGCGGCGCGGCGCGTGGTGCCGCCGGATTTGATCGCCCCCGCCGCGCGGTCGCCGATCCTGAGGAACCCCATCAGCCCCGAGGACCGGCCGCCGCCCGAAAGCCGCTCGCCCTCCGCGCGCAGCGAGGAAAAGTTGGTGCCGGTGCCCGAGCCGTATTTGAACAGCCGCGCCTCGCGGATCCACAGGTCCATGATGCCGCCCTCGTTCACCAGATCGTCCGAGACCGACTGGATGAAACAGGCATGCGGCTGGGGGCGGGCATAGGCGCTGTCCGAACGGACCGGGCGGCCCGTGCGCGGATCGACATGGAAATGGCCCTGCCCCGGCCCGTCGATGCCGTAGGCCCAATGCAGGCCGGTGTTGAACCATTGCGGGCTGTTGGGCGCCGCCATCTGCCGCGCGAGCATGTGCCGCATCTCGTCCAGATAGGCCCGCGCATCGGATTCCGAGCCGAAGCAGCCGCCCTTCCAGCCCCAATAGGTCCAGGCCCCCGCCAGCCGGTCGAAGACCTGCCGGGCCGAGGTCTCGCCGGTGAACCGTTCCGCTTCGGGCAAAAGCGCCAGCGCCGCCTCGTCGGGGGCCGAGCGCCACAGGAACTCGGGCACGCCCTTTTCGCGGATCTTCCTCAGCCGCGCGGGCACGCCCGCCCGGCGGAAATACTTCTGCGCCAGCACGTCCGAGGCGACCTGGCTCCAGCCCTCGGGCACCTCGACGGCGTCGTTGCGGAAAACGATCCGGCCATCGGGGTTGCGGATCTCGGAGCTGGTCAGCGTGAAGGCCATGGCGCCATAGGCGCCTGCGGCCTCGGTGGTCAATCTGCGCTCGATCTTCATGGCCGCACTGGTTCCCTTTGCACCGGGGCCCGGCCGCCGGTCCCGGCGGGCGCCCTGAAATTACGCCGAAGCAGCGCGGGCCGGTCGATTCCCGGCGCCGGGGCTGTGCAACGGGAAATCCCCTCCCGTCCCGAAGGGGCCGGGCGGGACGGCAAGGGGGTGAAACGCCTGCCGGATTGTCGGGATCCCTGCGCCCGCGGCGCGCTAGATTTTGTGGCCCGCCGCGCTGCCCGGACAAACTGTCGTAGAAACCGACCCGCTTCAACGCGTTTTTTGACAGGGGGTGCGGTTTTTTTCGCTTGACCCCGTCGACGGGCCCGGGCGGCGCCGGGCCTTCCCCGCCCCCCCTGCGCCGCCGCGCGCCGAACCCCTGCCGCCGCACGGCGGCGAGGGTGTTCGCGGCCGCGCGGAATTTTCGCCGAAAGTGCCGCCTCTTGGCGCGCGCGGCTCAGGCCGGGCATGAACGCTACGCGCCCGGCCTCCGATCCGCGCCCCCGGCGATTCTCCGCCGCGCCGCGCGCGGGCGGGACGGATCGCCGCAGCCCGGCCGCAGAGCGCCTCGAAGGCCGCGAACCGGCGGCCCCCGCCGGAACCGCCCGGGAATCGGGCAGCGGCACCGGCATGCCACGGCGCCCCGACTGTTAGCGCAAGCCGCCTTTCCCTGCGGCCCCGCTCCCGCTAAACCGGGGGCGCATTCAACCCCGTCGCGCCGGAGGCCCCATGAGCACGATCATCGACATTCACGCCCGCGAGATCCTCGACAGCCGGGGCAATCCCACCGTCGAGGTGGATGTGACGCTGGAGAGCGGCGCCTTCGGCCGCGCCGCCGTGCCCTCGGGCGCATCGACCGGCGCGCATGAGGCGGTGGAGAAGCGCGACGGCGACAAGACGCGCTACCTGGGCAAGGGCGTCCTTGAGGCCGTCGCCGCCGTCAACGGCGAGATCGCCGAGGAACTGGTGGGCTACGACGCCACCGAACAGGTCGGCATCGACCGCACCATGATCGAGATGGACGGCACGCCCAACAAGGCCCGCCTGGGCGCCAATGCGATCCTGGGCGTCAGCCTGGCGGTCGCGAAGGCGGCGGCGGAATTCTCGTCCCAGCCGCTTTACCGCTATGTCGGCGGCACCTCGGCCCGGGTGCTGCCGGTGCCGATGATGAACATCATCAACGGCGGCGAACATGCCGACAATCCGATCGACATCCAGGAATTCATGATCATGCCGGTCGGCGCCGAGAACATCCGCGACGCGGTGCGGATGGGATCGGAGGTGTTCCACACCCTGAAGAAAGAGCTGTCCTCGGCGGGCCTTTCCACCGGCATCGGCGACGAGGGCGGCTTCGCGCCCAACCTCTCCTCGGCGCGGGTCGCGCTCGACTTCATCCTCAAGGCCATCGAAAAGGCCGGCTATGCCCCGGGCGAGGACATCTTCCTCGCGCTCGACTGCGCCTCGACCGAATATTTCAAGGGCGGCAAATACGAGATGAAGGGCGAGGGGCTGAGCCTGACCCCCGAGGAGAACGCCGATTACCTCGTCGCGCTGTGCAACGACTATCCGATCATCTCGATCGAGGACGGCATGTCCGAGGACGACTGGGCGGGCTGGAAGCTTTTGACCGACCGGCTGGGCGGCAAGGTGCAACTGGTGGGCGACGACCTTTTCGTGACCAACCCGCGCCGGCTGGCCGAGGGCATCAAGGCGGGCGTGGCGAATTCCATGCTGGTGAAAGTCAACCAGATCGGCACCCTGACCGAGACGCTGGAGGCGGTCGAGATGGCGCATCGCGCGCGCTATACCAATGTGATGAGCCACCGCTCGGGCGAGACCGAGGATGCCACCATCGCGGATCTGGCGGTCGCGACCAACTGCGGCCAGATCAAGACCGGCAGCCTTGCGCGCTCGGACCGGCTGGCGAAATACAACCAGTTGATCCGCATCGAGGAATTGCTGGGCGAGACGGCGGAATATGGCGGCCGCGCGATCCTGAAGAACGCCTGAGGGCGGCGGGAGGATCGCGCCCGATACGCCTCGCGCCGCCGGGCGCGGATACGGCCTGACGGGGCCGGGCGCGGAGAACGCCCGAGCGCGCAGGACGCGCGCCCCGCTGCGGCGCAGCGCCGTGACATAGCCCGACCATGGACGGGCGCCCCCCGGGCGCCCGTTCGTCTTTTGCAAGCGCAATGTCTTGCAATCGCACGGTTCTGCAAACACTTCGGCCTGCAAGTCCGTGCCAGACCGCTGCGGGACGGGCCCGAAGTCGACCTCGCCAGGGCCACAGGGCCACAGGGCCACAGGGCCACAGGGCCACAGGGCCACAGGGCCAGGAAGCCGCCTCACCCAACGCCCTGGTGTCAACGCCTCCACCGACATCTTGTCCCCGACCAGCCTTCGCGCGACCCGCCTTCCCGGCTGTGTGGCGACCTGCCCACTCCGTTGCGCGGCCTGCCCTCTCCGACACTGGCGTGGCAAGGCCGGGCGGCACACCAACCCTCGGCGCTGCCCGGCACGGGGATCGGTCCCACTGGCTGCCACAGCAAGACCGGCCCGATGGACAGCGCCGGAAAGTCCGCTCGCATGAAAGCGGGACCGCCGCGCGACACGAGCCTACGATTGCGCCGAAAAGCCCCCCCCCTTACCTGCCGCGCCCCTTGGATCGGCTGATCTCGACCAGCCCGTGCGCTTGCCTCTCCGGGAGGGACCCGGAGCGGCCGGTCGTTGCAATGCCCGGTCCTGCGGCGCGACGCCCGGGCCCCTGCAGCGCCAGGTCGCAAGGGGGGCGCAGGGCACAGGGCCGGAACGATTCGGACCGGCCTGTACGTCGGCCCCATCTGCCTGGCCCCTGCCATCCGCCCGGTCTCCGGCGCCGGGGGGCGGAACCGCCCAACCCCGCCATTCCCTTTCCGGCCCCGTCATGGCACACCCATGCCATGCGCCGCCTGATCCTTCTGAACAAGCCCTATGACATGCTCTGCCAGTTCACCGACCTGAAGAGCCCCTCGCCCCGCCCGACGCTTTCGGCGGTGCTGGACCTGCCGGGGGTCTATCCCGCGGGCCGCCTCGACCGCGACAGCGAGGGGCTGGTGGTGCTGACCGACGACGGGCGGCTTCAGGCCCGGATCTCGGACCCGCGCCACAAGACCGCGAAGACCTATCTCGCCCAGGTCGAGGGCATCCCCGACGCCGCCGCGCTACGCGCGCTGGAAGAGGGCGTCACGCTCAAGGACGGCCCCACCCTGCCCGCCCGCGCCCGGCTGGTGGATGCGCCCGGCTGGCTCTGGCCGCGCGAGCCGCCGATCCGGGTGCGGCCGTCGATCCCCGACACCTGGCTGGAGCTGACGATCCGCGAGGGCCGCAACCGCCAGGTCCGCCGCATGACCGCCGCCGTCGGCCATCCGACGCTGCGGCTGATCCGCTGGCGGGTGGGCGACTGGACGCTGGAGGGCCTGGCCCCCGGCACATGGAGAGAGGCATGACCCCGGAAACCGACCCCGAGAAGACCCGCGCACCCGCCCCAGGCCCGGCAGCGGATGGAACGGCCCGAAACCTCATTGCCCGGCTCGACCTTCGGCCCCATCCCGAGGGCGGCTGGTATCGCCAGACCTGGATCGGCCCCGAGGTGACGCTTGCGGATGGCAGCCGCCGCGCTTCGGGAACGGCGATCCTGTTCCTCTTGCGCGCGGGAGAGCGCAGCCACTGGCACCGGGTCGATGCCGACGAGATCTGGCTCTGGCACGCGGGCGCGCCGCTTGCGCTGAGGATGGGGCTCGACAGCCACCGCACGACCCGGCTCGGCCCCGATGTGGCGGCGGGCGAAAGCGTGCAGGCCCTGGTGCCCCGGGGCTGGTGGCAGGCGGCCGAAAGCCACGGCGCCTGGACGCTGGTCAGTTGCACGGTCAGCCCGGGCTTCCGGTTCGAGGGCTTCGAACTCGCGCCCGAGGGCTGGACCCTGCCCCCGGCCTGATTGCCTCGCCGGAAAGGGAACGGCGCCGCCACGGGTCCGTCGATGAGGCGCAAGTGGCGCGAGGCTGGCCACAGAGTCGGCGCCCGCGCGCGGATCGACGCCCGGCGCTTCCCACGAGAGTGTTTGAGCGAGAGAATGCTGCAGCGCCCCCCCCGGTCGCGCCAGCAAAGGCTTTGGCAGATGGAAGTTCCTTCCTCAGCCTCGGGCGTTGAAACCGGATTGTTGGCACCCGTTCCGGCGATACGACCCCCGATGCCTCGGCGAGATAGCTATCCGGGACATGGTCGACCGATACCGGCTCCCCGATGCGGGTCGCGGGAGGCTCCCGAAGAAGGATGCGCTCGGGAATGGGGAATTGCTCTGGAAGCGGACCGGGACCAGCACACCGGACGGCCATGGGCGTCCCCCCTTTTCCCCGGGGCCAGAGCCCCCGAACCGTAACATCCGGCCGTGCGATCGACAACCGCCGGGCGTCGGCACCGGCCGGGATCGAGGCCGCGCGGACCGCGATTGTGTCCGGCACAAGATCGCCATGGCGCAGGGCCCGGCGCCGTCCTATGACCCGGGATATGGAAAACCCCGCCCCGAACAGCCTGCCCCCCGCCGTCGCGGGCCGATCCGCCGCCTTGGGCCCGGGCGCCGGTTACGAAGGCCCCGCCTTCGAAAGCGCCCAATCCGAAAGCGCCAGGTCCGAAAGCGCCAGGTCCGAAAGCCGGACCGGCTTTTTCTACGCCCTTGGCGCCTATCTGCTCTGGGGCCTGCTGCCGGTCTACATGAAGGCGCTGTCGCATGTGGCCCCGGTCGAGGTCGTGGCGCATCGGGTGATCTGGTCGGTGCCGGTGGCGCTTGGGGTCCTGATCTGGTTGGGGCGGACCTCGGACCTGCGCGCGGCGCTGCGCCAGCCCCGCATGCTGGCGATGGCCGCGGTGAACGCGGCGCTGATCTCGGTCAACTGGGGGATCTATGTCTGGGCCGTGGGCGCGGGCCGGGCGCTCGACGCCGCGCTAGGCTATTACATCAACCCGCTGTTCTCGGTCTTCCTGGGCGCCGTGCTTCTGGGCGAGCGGCTGCGGCCCACGCAATGGCTCGCGCTCGGGCTGGCCGCCGGGGGCGTCGCGCTGGTGACATGGGAGGCGGGCTCCCTGCCGCTGGTCGCGCTGTCGCTGACCCTGACCTTCGGCTTCTACGCCTATTTCAAGCGCGCCCTGCCGATCGGCCCCAACCAGGGTTTCGCGCTTGAGGTGCTGATCCTTCTGCCCTTCGGGATCGGCTTCTACCTGTGGTTCGCCCTGCGCGGCGAAAGCCATTTCCTGACCGGGAACGCGCTGGACAGCCTGCTGCTTCTGGGCTGCGGCGTGGTGACGGCGGTGCCGCTGATCCTTTACGCCAACGGCGCCAAGCGCCTGCGGCTGACCACCATCGCCATGATGCAATATATCGCGCCGACCATGATCTTCCTGACCGCCGTCTTCGTCTTCGGCGAGCCCTTCGGCGGGCGGCGGCTGCTGGCCTTCGGGCTGATCTGGTCCGGGCTTGCCATCTACACGCTGGCGCTGCGCGGGGGCGAGGGGCGGAGCGAGGGGCGAGGGCCCCAAGTCTAAAGGCATCGGGGCGAAAGCCCGGATGCGGGCCGTCAAGGTTAGCGCAAACAGCGCAGGTTTGCGCTAACAAACTGAAAATCCCGGGTTTTCAGGCTAGGCATACCAAGGCATACCGATTAGCAGAGCCCCAAAGCTGAGACTCGCAATCCCGGAGGCCCCGCCATGACCATCACCCTCGGCATCAACGGCTTCGGCCGCATCGGCCGCTGCACGCTTGCCCATATCGCCGAATCCGGTCGCAACGACGTGCAGGTCGTGGCGATCAACGCCACCGGCCCGGTCGAGACCAACGCCCATCTGCTGAAATACGATTCCGTCCACGGCCGCTTCCCCGGCACGGTGAAGGTCACCGACGGCGGGCTGGATCTGGGCCGCGGGCCGATCCGCATGATGTCGAGCTACGACCCCGAGACGCTGGACTGGGAGGGCGTGGACATCGTCCTTGAATGCACCGGCAAGTTCAACGACCGCGCCAAGGCGGCCGTTCATCTGGGGCGTGGCGCGAAACGGGTGCTGGTCTCGGCGCCCGCGAAGAACGTGGATCGCACCGTGGTCTACGGCGTCAACCATCGCGGCCTGCTGCCCGAGCATCTGGTGATCTCGAACGGGTCGTGCACCACCAACTGCCTCGCGCCGCTCGCCAAGGTGCTGAACGACGCCATCGGCATCGAATCGGGGATCATGACCACGATCCATTCCTATACCGGCGACCAGCCCACGCTCGACCGCCGCCACAAGGACCTCTACCGCGCCCGCGCCGCCGCCATGGCGATGATCCCGACCTCGACCGGCGCCGCCCGCGCGCTTGGCGAGGTGCTGCCCGAGCTGAAGGGCAAGCTCGACGGTTCGGCCATCCGGGTGCCCACCCCCAATGTCTCGGCCGTGGACCTGACCTTCATCGCCGAGAAATCCGTCACCGCCCAGGAGGTGAACGAGATCGTGCGCGAGGCCGCCCAGGGCCATATGGGCAAGGTCCTGGCCTATGACGAAGAGCCGAAGGTCTCGATCGACTTCAACCATACGCCGCATTCCTCGATCTTCGCGCCCGACCAGACCAAGGTGGTTGGCCGTTCCGTCCGGGTTCTGGCATGGTATGACAACGAATGGGGCTTTTCGTGCCGGATGGCCGATGTGGCCGCAGTGATGGGACGGCTGGCGGGCTGAACGGCCCGCGCCCCCGGTCATCGCGCTCGGGGCCCTTCAGCGATGTGAGGATGCCTTGACCAACCGCGCCGCCCTTGTCCTTGCCCTGGCGATCCTGGTCGCGCTGGCGGGGGATTTCCTTTTCACCGGCGGCAAGGGTGCCGTTTTTCTGGCCGGGCGCTTCCTCGACCTGATCGAATGGGTGGCCTTCTGGCGCTAGAGGCGTCAGACTGCGGTTGCATTCGTGTGGATGATGGCAAAGATCTGCCAGCACGCGCGAAAGACCGCAGCACCGGAGGTATTGGTCATGGTCGTAAAGGTTGCCATCAACGGATTTGGACGGATCGGACGCAATGTCCTGCGTGCCATCATCGAATCGGGTCGCACCGATATCGAGGTGGTCGCGGTGAACGACCTGGGCCCGGTCGAGACCAACGCGCATCTTCTGCGTTTCGATTCGGTCCATGGCCGTTTCCCCGGCGAGGTCGTCACGGGCGAGGACTGGATCGACGCCGGGCGCGGCAAGATCAAGGTCACCGCGATCCGCAATCCCGCCGAACTGCCCTGGGAGGGCGTCGACGTCGCGCTGGAATGCACCGGCATCTTCAATTCGCGCGAGAAGGCAGCCGCGCATCTTGAGAACGGCTCGAAGCGGGTGCTGATCTCGGCCCCCGGCGACGGCGCCGACAAGACCGTGGTCTACGGCGTCAACCATGACGTGCTGACCGCCGGGGATCTGGTGGTCTCGAACGCCTCCTGCACCACCAACTGCCTCGCCCCGGTGGCGAAGGTGCTGCATGACGCGATCGGCATCGAAAAAGGCATGATGACCACGATCCATTCCTATACCGGCGACCAGCCCACGCTGGACACGCTGCACAAGGATCTTTACCGCGCCCGGGCGGCGGCGCTCTCGATGATCCCGACCTCGACCGGGGCGGCCAAGGCGGTGGGGCTGGTGCTGCCCGAGCTGAAGGGCAAGCTCGACGGTTTCGCGATCCGGGTGCCGACGCCGAATGTCTCGGTGGTGGATCTGAAGTTCATCGCCGCCCGGGCCACCTCGGTCGGCGAGATCAACGAGGCGATCACCGCCGCCGCCGAGGGGCCGCTCAAGGGCGTGCTGGGCTATACCAAGTTCAAGAACGTGTCCTCGGATTTCAACCACGACCCGCGTTCGAGCGTATTCCACCTCGACCAGACCAAGGTGATGGATGGCACCATGGTCGCGGTGCTGTCGTGGTATGACAACGAATGGGGCTTTTCGTGCCGGATGGCGGATACCGCCGTCGCCATGGGCAAGCTGATCTGATCCCGGGATCAGACCGCAAACCGCCGCAAGGGGCCCCTTCGGGGGCCCTTTTCCATGGCGCCCGCCATGCCGCCAACGCATGGCGGGGTTGGCGGCGGCCCGGGTTGTTAGCGCAATCATCGCCGATTATCTCGGATGGGACATCGGGCGGGGCCGCATGGCCCTGCCCCAACCATAAAGGAAAAACCATGTTCGAGAAATTCCGCGAAGCCGCGCGCAGGCGCGCCCTTTACCGCCGCACCCGGGACGAGATCGCCCGCCTGCCCCGCGATGTCGCGCTGGATCTGGCGATCTTCCCCGAAGACGCCGCCCGCATCGCCCATGATGCGGTCTATGGCCCCCGCCGCGGCGGCAAGACGGCCTGAGCCGCCCCGCCCGCTCCGGCGGGCCCGACCTGCAGACCGCCCCGCTTGGGCGACAAGACGGCCCCGCCCGTTCCGGCATCCGGCAGCCCTTCGGGGACGCTTGCCATCCCGCCTCGCAGCCGCTAAACGGAACATGTGATGCGGGTATGGTGAAATGGTATCACACGAGCTTCCCAAGCTCTTGGCGCGGGTTCGATTCCCGCTACCCGCTCCACCCTCTCCCATCGGAACGACGATATCCACCGCACCGGCGCACGGCCCGGCCCCGAGAGAGACGTTTCGCATGACCCGGATCCCGTCCCGCATGGCCGTCCTGGCCGCAGCCCTCGCCTCCTCCTCCCCCGCCCTCGCAGCCGGCACGCCCCGGGCGTTCGAGGGCCGCTGGGATTGCCAGATCGGCGAATTCGTCTTCGACGGCATGCGCTACGATCCCGGCACCGGCCCGATCGAGATCCAGGAGATCGAACACGACGGCGATGTCTTCATCCTGCGATTCGCGGATGGCTATCAGATCTTCCTCGCCCTGCACCCGGACGGCACCATGGGATGGTTCTCGCCCGCCTCGGGCGAGGCCTTCGAATGCCGCCGCCTGGATTGAGCGGACCGCGCCGCGCCCCCGGCGGAGAGGCGGGTGGCGGGACGGCCGGCGGGCTTTCCTTCGCTCCCGCCAGGCTCTATGCGAAGGAGCACAAGACACCCATCCCCGCAGGAGAACATCATGTCCACCGAGATCAAGCGTATCGGCACCGGCGCCCGCATGTCCGAGGCCGTGGCCTATAACGGCATCGTCTGGCTGGCGGGCCAGGTCGGCAATCCCGGCGACAGCGTGGCCGACCAGACCCGCCAGTGCCTTGCCGAAGTGGACCGGATCCTGGCCGAGGCCGGGACCGACAAGACCCGCATCCTCTCGACCCAGATCTGGCTGGCCGACATGGCCGATTTCGCCGAGATGAACGCGGTCTGGGACGCCTGGGTTCCGCAGGGCGACACCCCCGCCCGCGCTACGGGTGAGGCGAAACTGGCCGCCCCCGCCTACAAGGTCGAAATCATCGTCACCGCCGCGCTGAAGTAAGCGCCCGGGCCAGAGGGCGGAAAGGGGGCCTGCGGGCCCCTTTTTCATTGCTCGATCCGAGGGCGCGAAGTGGACCGAGCCGCCGCACGGCCCCCGACCCTCGGGCCCCGCCGCCGCCCGGACCCGGCGGGCACAAAGCTGCTCAGGGCCGCTCAGGGCCGCAGGAAATCCAGCAATTGCGCGGTCGAGCCATCGCGGTCCCCCGCGCCCCCCTCCTTGCCCTGCAACACCGGATGCAGCGCCAGCGCCAGTTCCTTCCCCAGCTCCACCCCCCATTGGTCGAAGGAGTTGATGCCAAGGATCACCCCCTCGACAAAGACGCGATGCTCGTAAAGCGCAAGGATCTGGCCCAGCACGAAGGGGGTCAGACGCTCATAGGCGAGCGTGGTCGAGGGGCGGTTCCCCGGAAAGACGCGGTGGCGGGCCTGACGCTCAAGCTCCGCGCCCTCCATCCCCTTCTCCCGCAGCATCGCCCGCGCCTGATCCAGCGAGCGGCCGCGCAAAAGTGCCTCGGATTGCGCAAGGCAATTGGCGACCAGAAGCAGGTGCTGATCGGCCAGCTCCAGCTCATGCCCGTGTTTTCCGACCATGAATTCGCAAGGCACGATGCGGGTGCCCTGATGGATCAACTGGTAGAAGGCGTGCTGGCCATTTGTGCCGGGCTCACCCCAGACCACCGGGCCGGAATGCACCGCCAGATCGCTGCCGTCCATCGCGGTGCGCTTGCCGTTCGATTCCATCTCAAGTTGCTGGAGATAGGCCGGAAGCCGGGACAGACGCTGCTCATAGGGCAGGACCGCGCGGGTGGCATGGCCGCAGATCTGGTTGTGCCAGATCCCCACCAGCGCCAGCAGGACCGGCAGGTTACCCCCCTCGGGCGCCGCCAGGAAATGCCGGTCCATTGCCCGCCCGCCGGACAGGAATTCCTCGAACCGCGCGGGCCCGATGGCAAGGACCAGCCCAAGCCCGATCGGCCCCCAGAGCGAATAGCGCCCGCCGACCCAATCCTCGAAACCGAACACCCGTTCGGCTGCGATGCCGAAATCCGCGGTGCGCGCCAGCGCGGTCGAGACGGCGGCGAATTGCGCCCCCGGATCGCGCACCCGCGCCGCCATCCAGGCCCGGGCGGTTTCGGCATTGGCCATGGTCTCGACCGTGGTGAAGGTCTTCGAGGCCACGATGACCAGCGTCGTCTCGGGGTTCAGCCCCCGCAGCACGTCATGGACATGCGCGCCGTCCACGTTCGAGACGTAATGCAGCCGCGGCCCGTCGTGATAGGGCGCAAGCGCCAGCGTCGCCATCGCGGGGCCCAGGTCGGATCCGCCGATGCCGATGTTCACCACATCGGTGATCGCGCCGCCCTGCCCCCGGAACGCGCCCGAGCGGACGGCATCGGCGAAGGCGGCCACCCGCGCCTTGACCCTTGCGATGCCGGGGATCACATCCTCGCCATCGACGAGGATCCGGTGCTCCTCGCCCGCGCGCAGGGCGACATGCAGGACGGCGCGGCCCTCGGTCTCGTTGATCTTTCGGCCCGCGAACATCGCCGCGCGCTTCTCGCCCAGGCCCGAATCCCGCGCAAGCTGCAACAGAAGGTCGCGCGCGGTGTCGTCGATCGCGGTCTTCGACCAGTCGAACAGCAGCCCGTCGGCGCGGGTCGAGAATCGCTCGGCCCGCCGGGGATCGGCGGCGAAAAGGCCCATGATCGACCGATCCGCAAGGCTTGCGTGATGGGCCCGCAGGCCCGCCCATCTGTCCATGATCCAGACCTTATTCCGCCCAATGCACCTCGGCCTGATCCAGCACGACCCGGATCGGCGCCGCCTCGGGCGGCAGGCCGGTGGCCTGTTCTAGCGCAAGCTTCTTGGCCTCGCCAGTGATCAGCAGATGGATCTTGAAGGCGGCGCGCAGCACCGGCGCGCTCAGGGTCACGCGCGGCTCGACCGCCGCCTCGGCCCGCATCGCCACCAGCGGCGGCGCCTCGGGCGACAGCGCCTCGGCCAGCCCCTCGCCCCCCGGGAAAAGCGAGGCGGTGTGCATGTCCGCCCCCATCCCCAGCAGAAGGACAGAGACCGGCAGATGCGGCTCCAGCCCCCGGATCAGATCGGGCAGCGCCTGTTCGGGCGCGGCGGCGGGGGCGACCAGCGGGATCAGCCGCGCCCGCGCCGCGGGGCCCTGCAACAGCCGCTCGCGCAGAAGCCGCGTGTTCGAGCGGTCGGAATGATCGGGCACCCAGCGTTCGTCGTTGAGCACCACCGACACCAGCCCCCAGTCGAGATCGACGCCCGAGAGGATGTCGAAGACCGGCCCCGGCGTGGTGCCCCCCGGCACCGACAGCGTGGCCCTGCCCTCGCGCCGGATGAAATCGGCAAGCTCTCCGGCGATGGTATTGGCCAGCGACAGATACATCAGGTCGCGGTCGGGATAGGCGTGGAAATTCATGCCCGTATCTCTCTCCAGCGCCGCCCGTCGCGGTGCATCAGCATCAACGCATCCTCGGGGCCGGAGGTTCCGGCATCATAGGGCTGGGGCTTTTCGCCGCGCGATTCCCAGCCCTCGATCACCGGATCGGTCCAGGCCCAGGCCGCCTCGACCTCGTCGCCGCGCATGAAAAGCGTCTGGTTGCCGCGGATCACATCCATGATCAGCCGCTCATAGGCGTCGGGCGCGTCCTCCGCCGCATCGCCGAGCGCCTCGGCGAAGGACATGTCCAGGGGCACCTGCACCAGCCGCATGCCGCCCGGGCCCGGCTCCTTGATCATGACCTTCAGGTTGATCCCCTCGTCGGGTTGCAGCCGGATCACCAGCACGTTGTCGCGCCAACCGCGATGGTCGTCGAAGATCGAATGCGGCGGCTCCTTGAAGGTGATGGCGATCTCGGATTCGCGGGCGCGCAGGCGCTTGCCGGTGCGCAGGTAGAAGGGCGTGCCCTTCCAGCGCCAGTTCGAGATGTTCACCTTCAGCGCGATATAGCTTTCGGTCCGGCTGGCGGCGCTTTCGACATCCTCCAGATAGCCCGCGCCGCCCTGCCCGGCCAGATACTGGCCGCGCACGATATCCTCGGGCCGGACCGGATCCAGCGCGCGGATCACCTTGAGCTTTTCGTCGCGCACCGCATCGGGGTCGAAGTGATAGGGCGGCTCCATGGCGATCAGGCACAGAAGCTGCATGATATGGTTCTGCACCATATCGCGCATCGCGCCCGATTTGTCGTAATAGGCGCCGCGCCCGTTCACGCCCACGGTCTCGGCCACGGTGATCTGGACATGGTCGATATATTCCGACTTCCACAGCGGCTCGAACAGGATATTGGCGAAGCGCACCGCCATCAGGTTCTGCACCGTCTCCTTGCCCAGGTAATGGTCGATCCGGTAGATCTGGCTTTCGTCGAAATGTCGCGCCAGCGTGGCGTTCAGCGCGCGGGCCGAGGCGAGGTCGTGGCCGAAGGGCTTCTCCACCACGATCCGCGCCCCGGGCCCGGCGATGTCATGGGCGCGCAGGCGCTCGGCGATGGCGCCGAACAGCGCGGGCGTGACCGAGAAGTAGAAGGCCTGGATCACGTCGCCGCGGATCTCGCGCTTCAGCTCGCTCCAGCCGATCTCGCCGGTGGCGTCGATGGCAATGTAGCAAAGCCGGTCCAGAAAGCCCTCGATCGCCTCGTCCTGCCGCCGCGCGGGCGGGACGAATTCGGCGATGGCCGCGGCGACCATCTCGCGGAAATCGCCGGGCGACAACTCGCCCCTCGCGGCGCCGATGATGCGGCATTCGGGCAGGATCTGCCCGGCGAGGAAGCGCAGGTAAAGCCCTGGCAGGATCTTTCTGCGCGCCAGATCGCCGGTGGCGCCGAAGACGACAAGGTCGAAGACCTCGACCGGAATGACGCGAGACGCCATGGTTTCCCCCGTGCCGACGGCAAGCTGTTAGCGTTAACGGCGCCCTTCTAGACCGCCGCCTGTCCCCTGTCTAGCATCCGGGGCAAGGCCCGCAACCGCCACGCGCCATGGGCGCGCGCGAAATCCGGCGCCCGGGCCGGGACATGCCCGAAAAACATGCCCGATGCTGCGGGCGGATCAGCCCTCCTCCACCGCCTCCCACCTGACCCGGGCCAG
The DNA here is from genome assembly GCF_042762395.1 of Pseudogemmobacter sonorensis. Taxonomy (NCBI): domain Bacteria; kingdom Pseudomonadati; phylum Pseudomonadota; class Alphaproteobacteria; order Rhodobacterales; family Paracoccaceae; genus Pseudogemmobacter; species Pseudogemmobacter sonorensis. The sequence goes on along the minus strand of NZ_JBEFZE010000007.1, from coordinate 145,149 downwards.
GCCGGGCACGGCGGCGAGGTGCTGGACCGCCTGCTCCAGCTTCTGCCCGCCGCTGTCGTCGTCGGTCACGGTGGCGAGGAGCTCGATCCCCTCGGCTTCGTCCCCCTCCTCCGCGCCGCGCTTCAGGGCCCGCCTCTCGATCGCGCCCAGATGCAGCCCGCCGATGGAAAGCGTGCTGAGCATCAGGCTGCGGGTGGCCGCCTCCTGCGCGGGCGCGACGCTGACGCCGATGCGCCAGACCCGCACCCCAGGCATCCGCGCGGCCAGGCGGCGCTTGAGCCATTGCACGAAGGGGCGCAGCGCGAAATTGACGAAGACCACCATCCCGGTCGCCACCAGCGCGATCTGCCAATGCCCGCCCCCCGCCAGCAGCCCCACCGCGGCCGAGCACCAGAGCGTGGCCGCCGTGGTCAGCCCCTGGACGTTGAACCCGTCGCGGAAGATGATGCCCGCGCCCAGAAAACCGATGCCGCTGACCACCTGGGCGGCGACGCGGCTGGGGCTCATGTCGCCCTCGACCAGCATGGAGAACACCATATAGGCCGAGGCGCCGAGCGCGACGAGCGCATTGGTCCGCAGCCCCGCCTTGCGCTGGCGGATCTGGCGCTCGATTCCGATCAGCGCGCCGCAGCCAAGCGCGACCGACATGTTGATCGTGGCGGCAAGCAGGGTGACGGGCATGGCGCGCTCCTTGGTTCGGCGGCACAGCCTTGCACGGGTCGCGAAGAATTGTAACGCTTTTGTAACGGAACTTTCGGAATGCCGCCCATGCCGCACCTCGCAGAAAGAGGTTGCAACTGCGCGCCCCAACAGCTAGGGCTGCGCCACATCGTCCGGCATCGGCCAGGGCGATCTGGCACCCGTAGCTCAGCTGGATAGAGCGCTGCCCTCCGAAGGCAGAGGTCACAGGTTCGAATCCTGTCGGGTGCGCCATTTCGCTTTACCCATGCTTTCCCCTCCTAACATATTGAATGCTATAGTGGTTTCCGGAGTTCGAAACCCGTTTTTCCAGTCATGAGGCAACCTTTTGGCGAAGGTCAGTCTTAGCACCGTTCGCTTGTCTTCCAAACGATCAGAAACCTATAATTTACAATGGTTTGTGAGGAAAATCATCGCGAGTTCGAACATTTCTTCGAAGGTGCGACGCCGCCCCGGCCCGTTTGCCAGTTTTTCATCCACCGCCAGCTTGTCGCGTTCGAGCGCGACGATACGGCGCGCGCAGCCGCGTGGTCAGCGCGCCGCTTCATCCCTATATCATGGAGCTGATCGCCGCGCAGCACCGCAGCCCGGCATAACGGCGGCCCTGCGGCGAAGGCGGGGCGTCAAACCTGCAGGGCCGTCAGCCGAAGAGATCTCGGCAAAGCTCCAGCCCCGAGACCAGTGCCTCGACCTCTTCCTCGGTATTGTAGAGCCCGAACGAGGCGCGGCAGGTCGCGGAAACGCCGAAATGCTGCATCAAGGGCATGGCGCAATGGGTGCCCGCGCGCACCGCGATACCGCGCTTGTCAAGAACGGTCGATATATCATGTGGATGCGCGCCACCTTGAAGGGTGAAGCTGAAGATCGCCCCCTTGCCCGCCGAATTGCCCTGCACGTTGAGCCAGTTCAGCCCCGCCAGCCGCGCCCGGGCATGGTCGCGCAACCGACGCTCATGCGCGGCGATATTCTCCATGCCGAGGCCGGTCAGATAGTCGATGGCGACGCCCAGCCCGATCTGGTTGACGATGCCCGGGGTCCCGGCCTCGAACCGCATCGGCGGGGTGGCATAAGTGACCTCGTCGCGAAAGACATCGCGGATCATGTCGCCGCCGCCCAGGAAGGGGCGCATCTCCTCCATCCTCTCACGACGGATGAAGATCGCGCCGGAACCACTTGGCCCGTATAGCTTATGCCCGGTGATCGCGTAGAAGTCGCAGCCGATCGCCCGCAGGTCCACCTGCCTATGGACCGCTGCCTGCGAGCCATCGACCAGCACCGGAACCCCCCGCGCCCGCGCGCCCGCGCAGATCGCCGCGACATCGACCACCGTTCCGGTCACATTCGACATATGGGTGACGGCGACCAGCCGGGTGCGCGGCCCGATGGCGTCGATCACCGCCTGCGGGTCAAGATCGCCATTGGAGTCGCATTCGACCCATTTCAACACCACGCCCTGGCGTTCGCGCAGGAAATGCCAGGGCACGATATTGGCGTGATGCTCCATCACGCTCAGCACGATCTCGTCCCCCGCCTGCAGGCGCGGCGCCGCCCAGGAATAGGAGACGAGGTTGATCGCCTCGGTCGCACCCGAGGCGAAGACGATCTCCTCCTCGTCGGGGGCGTTCAGAAAGCGGGCGATCTTGCCGCGCACGGCCTCGTATTGTTCGGTCGCAAGATTGGAAAGGTGGTGCAAACCCCTGTGGACATTGGCATATTCCATCGAATAGGCCCGCGTGATCGCATCGATCACCACGCGCGGCTTCTGCGCCGAAGCGCCATTGTCCAGATAGACCAGCGGCTTGCCGTTCACCTCGCGCGACAGGATGGGGAAATCCGCGCGCACCTTGGCGATGTCATACATTTTGCAAAACCTCCGGGCCGATCAGGGCCGCCAGCAGGATGGAAAGGATCAAGATCATCGCGCAAGCCGTTGCGATTATGCCAAGAAACACCCATCTCATCGACGGGAAACCATGCAGTTCGGCGACAAATCCGGTCAGCAGCCACAGGAAGACCGCGACGCCGAGCGACATCAGCACCGCCGCCAGCCCGGGCAAGACCAGCATGACGCCGATCAGCGCCAGTTGCACCGCCAGCATCACCACTTCCAGCCAGGCCACCGCGAGAAGCGCCGCCTGGATGCCGCCGCGCCCTCCGGCCATGCGGCCGATCCAGCAAACGAGTTGCGCCATCAGAAGCAGAAATCCAAGCTGGATCAAGGCGGTGGAGATCGGACCTCCCATATCCAGCAGCGACGGGCCCGAGCGGCCGCCCGGCAGCAGCAGCCGCAGAAGATGCATGGCGAAAGCTGCCAGAACCGCCGCCAGCGCCAGCGCGGTCATCGCCGTGCCAGGCGGCAGCACCAGGCCGAGGATCAGCCGCATCGCCCGGCGCGGATCGGCCAGGCTCAGCCGCAAAAGCTCGCCCAAGCCGACACCGCCCCGCACCGTCATTGCCGCGCCGCCCGCAAGAGCCGCAGCCACAGCCACAGGAACCCCAGCCCGACCAGCACGCCAAGCAGATGCAACCCCGGCCCCGGCCCGACGAACCCCGCCACCAGCCCCTGCAGCAGCATCAGCGGCGCGGTGGCCAGAAGCGCCCAGAACAGCGCGATCCGCGCCCCGTAGCCCGAGACACGGACCCCGAACAGCCGCAGCAGAAGCTGCGACAGCCCCGCCACCGCGTAAAGCGCCAGCGGCGCGATGAAGAGCAGCGCGAAAAGGTTGATCCCCATCAGCGCCTGCAGGTCCGGCAGGCCCGGCTGGCCGGAAAGGCCGTTGAAATGCGCCTCGCGCGCCAGTCGCGGCCATTGCGCGACAAAGGCCAGCAGGCAGGCCCCCATCAGGACCGCGATCGCCCGATCCTCGCGCGGGCCCTGGGCCAGCCTGCGCGCCATCGCCTGCGCCGGGTGGCGCCAGGTCTGGAAGATCTCGGACGTGATGGACATCCGCCCGCCTCAGCCGCCGTGCCGGTTCAGCCAGCCCTCAAGCCGGCTGCGGATATCCTCGGCGATGGTCTCGTCGGCGATCTCCTCGATGGCCTCGGCCAGGAAGGCGAGCACCAGAAGCCCCTGCGCCGCCCGCTCGGGCACCCCGCGCGAGCGCAGGTAGAAGAGCGCCGTATCGTCGATCGCGCCCGAGGTCGAGCCATGCGAGCATTTCACGTCATCGGCATAGATCTCCAGCTCGGGCTTGGCGAGGAAATTGCTGTCCTCGTCCAGAAGCAGGGCCTGGCTGATCTGGTAGCCGTCGGTCTTCTGCGCGCCCTGTTTCACCAGGATCTTGCCCTGGAACACCCCGGTCGCGCCGTTGCGCAGGACCTTCTTGAACACCTGGCGGCTCTCGCACCGCTCGGCGGCATGGGTGATGAAGACGGTGTCGTCCTGAAGGAAGTCCCGGTTCCCCATCGCGGCGCCCGCGACATGGGCGATGCTGTCGTCGCCGGTCAGCTCCAGCACCGCCTCGTTGCGGGTCAGGCGGCCGTTCGCGGTCATGGTGAAGCTTTTGAACAGCGACTCGCTGCCCAGCCGGGCAAAGATATGGGTGACCGCGCGACGCTCGTGGTCGCGGCCCTGGGCGCGGATGTGGTGGAAGGCGGCGCCATCGGCCACTTCGACCTCAAGCACCGAATTGAACCGCGCCGCCGCAGGGCCATTCTCCAGCAGGGTGAATTCCGCGCCATTCTCAAGCTTGATGCAATGGTGGAGCATCGCATCGGAAGCATCTGAAACATGGTTGTAAATGATCGAGACCGGCTTTTCCGCCTTGCCCGTCACCCGGATCAGGATCCCGTCCGGGGCGAAGGCGGAATTCAGCGCCGCCAGAGGCCGTTCGACCGGCTTCTGCCCGCGCGCCTCAAGCACGCCGTAAAGCCCCTGGGCCCAGTGGATGTCGCGCGTCCCGGCCTCGGCCAGGCGCTCGATCTCCACCCCGGCCAGCGAAAGGTCGTCCGAGGCCGCGGCGTCGAAGACGCCATCGGTGAAGACGATCCGCAGCCGCTCGATCCCGTCGAAGATCGGGCTTTCGTCCGAGGCCTCGAAAGGCGCCGCCGCGACCGGAGCGGCCGAGGTCAGCGCCGCCGGATCGGTGTAGCGCCAGTATTCGTCGCGCCGGATCGGCAGCCCCATGGCGCCAAGCCGCGCCAGGGCCGAGGCCCGCGCCGCGCCCTGCCAGCCGCTGTCGGCAAAGGAAAGCCCGGCGATCCGCGCCGCCAGCGCGTCCTGTTTCAGTTTCGCCAATGCCATCACACCGCCCCGTTCCGTTCGGCCCCGTCCACTTCGGCCAGCAGATCGCCATAGCCGTTGTTCTCGACCTCAAGCGCCAGTTCCGGCCCGCCGGTCTTCACGATCCGGCCCGCCGCCATGATATGGACCACATCCGGTTTGATATGGTCGAGCAGGCGCTGGTAATGGGTGATGACGAGGAAGCTGCGCCCGGCGTCGCGCAAGGCGTTCACCCCGTCGGAGACCAGTTTCATCGCATCGACATCCAGGCCCGAGTCGGTCTCGTCCAGGATGCATATCTTCGGCTCAAGCATAGCCATCTGCAGGATCTCGTTGCGCTTTTTCTCGCCGCCCGAGAAGCCGACATTGACCGGACGCTTGAGCATGTCGGCGTCGATCTTCAGGGCCTTGGCCTTTTCGCGCACCAGTTTCAGGAAATCGCCCGCCGAAAGCTCTTCCTCGCCGCGCGCCTTGCGTTGCGCATTGGCCGCGGTGCGCAGGAAGGTCATGTTGCCGACGCCGGGGATCTCGACCGGATATTGGAAGGCCAGGAACAGGCCCGCCGCCGCGCGCGCCTCGGGCTCCATCTCCAGAAGCTCCTCGCCCTCCAGGCTGGCCGATCCCTCGGTCACCTCATAGCCGTCGCGGCCCGCCAGCACATAGGAAAGCGTCGATTTGCCGGACCCGTTCGGCCCCATGATCGCATGGACCTGGCCGGGGCCGATCTCAAGATCCACGCCGCGCAGGATGACCTTGTCCTCTTCCTCAAGCTTCACATGCAGGTTTTCGATCTTCAGCATCTCTCTCTCCTCAGACCGGTTGCAGCAGCGCCCGCATATAGGCGCGCAGCCGGTCCGGCGTCAGTTGAACGGGTTTCATCTCGAACCGGGCCATGCGCCCGATCATTTCCACGGGGGCCACGAGATCGGCGGCCTTGTGATAGGCCTCGCGCGGCAGGTAATCGTCGAAGAACAGCGTGACCGGACGGGTGATCCGATAGGCCACGGTCAGGAAGCAGCCCAGCCGGAAGCGACCGTCGACCAGCACGAGGTCCGGGTGAGAAAACCCCGGCAAGTCCCAGACCTTCAAGGCATAATCCGGCCAGCGGCGGAAAGCGGATTCGTCCAGCGGATGGCCCCATTCGCGGGTGGGCCCGATGTCGGCGTGATGGACATGCACCCGGGCCGCCGCGGCGGCGGGATCGCGGGCGAACCAGTCGCGCATCCGCCCCGCCCAGGCCGCATCCGATTCCACCGACCAGACCTCGGCCCCCGAACCGGCCGCGACCAGCGTCGAGCCGCCCGAGCCGTATTCCAGCACCACCCCGGCCCGCGCGCAGGCCGAAGTCCAGGCCCGGGCCTCGGCTTCCGGCAGCGTCAGTTCGGGGGGTGTGGGATCAATGCTCTGCAAGACGGCCATCTCACACGGGTCGAAACGCCGCCCATCGGGCAACGAAGGAAGGGGCGCCCAGTCTCATTCCGCCTGCTCCTCGGCCGCGCGCTTTGCTCTCGCAGCCGCCCGCAGGCTCGATCGCGCGGCAAGGGTCGTCAGAATGATCAGCGGGCCCACGGCATAAAACAGCGCCAGCACCGCCGCCCCGATCCCGCGCGAGGCACCGCGCGCGATCAGCCATTCCCCGACCACCGCCCCGACTGTGGCGCAGAGGGCGAAGGTCAGCACCACCACCAGGACGAATGGACCCGCCTGCGTCCGGCCCGCCGAATAGGGGCTCCGCCCGGCCAGCATTCTTGCCGCCCGGGCGTTCCAGCGCGCCTCCACCCGCTCGAACCAGCGCTCGGGCGCCGAGGAATAGGGCTCGCGCGACATGGATCAGCCCACCGAACCTTCAAGCGAGATCGCCACCAGGCTTTGCGCCTCCATGGCGAATTCCATCGGCAGCGCCTGAAGCACCTCCTTGCAGAAGCCGTTCACCACCAGCGCCACCGCCTCTTCCTCGTCCATCCCGCGCGAGCGGCAGTAGAAGAGCTGGTCGTCATCCACCTTCGAGGTCGTCGCCTCATGCTCGCAGCGCGAGGAATTGTTGCGGATCTCGATATAGGGCACGGTATGGGCGCCGCATTGATCGCCGATCAACAGGCTGTCGCATTGGGTGTAATTGCGCGAGCCCTTGGCCCGGGGATGGACCGAGACCAGACCGCGATAGATGTTCTGGGCGCGGCCCGCCGAAATCCCCTTCGAGACGATGCGCGATTTGGTGTTGCGGCCCAGATGGATCATCTTGGTGCCGGTATCGGCCTGCTGGGCGTTGTTGGCGATGGCGATCGAATAGAACTCGCCCTGGGCATCGTCGCCGCGCAGGATGCAGGAGGGGTATTTCCAGGTGATCGCCGATCCGGTCTCCACCTGCGTCCACATCACCTTGGCGCGGTCGCCCCGGCAATCGGCGCGCTTGGTGACGAAGTTGTAGATCCCGCCCACCCCGTTCTCGTCACCCGGATACCAGTTCTGCACGGTGGAATATTTCACCTCCGCATCCTCCAGGATCACGATCTCCACCACAGCCGCGTGAAGCTGGTGAGTGTCGCGCTTGGGGGCGGTGCAGCCTTCCAGATAGCTGACGTAAGACCCCTTTTCCGCGATGATCAGCGTGCGCTCGAACTGGCCGGTGTTCTCGGCATTGATGCGAAAATAGGTCGAAAGCTCCATCGGGCAGCGCACGCCCTCGGGGATATAGACGAAGGAGCCGTCGGAAAAGACCGCCGAATTCAGCGTGGCGAAGAAATTGTCCGATTGCGGCACGACCGAGCCGATGTATTTCTTCACCAGTTCGGGATAGTCGCGGATCGCCTCCGAGATCGGGCAGAAGATCACGCCCGCCTTCTTCAGCTCTTCCTTGAAGGTGGTCCCGACACTGACGGAATCGAACACCGCATCGACCGCGACGCGACGCTCGCCCCCCGGCGCCTCACCCTCGGGCGCCTCGACCCCGGCCAGAAGCGCCTGCTCCTTCAGCGGGATCCCCAGCTTGGCATAGGTCGCAAGCAGCTTGGGATCCACCTCGTCCAGCGATTTCGGCTTCACGTCCATGCTCTTGGGCTTGGCGTAGTAATACTGGTCCTGATAGTCGATCTCGGGATAGTCGAGCATGGCCCAGCGGGGCTCTTCCATCTTCAGCCAGCGCCGATAGGCGGCCAGGCGCCAGTCCAGCATCCATTCCGGCTCGCCGTTCTTTTCCGAGATCAGCCGCACGATGTCTTCCGACAGGCCCTTGGGGGCATATTCGGTCTCGATCTCGGTTTCCCAGCCGTATTTGTATTTCCCGGCCATGGCCTGGACCGTCTCGATGGTCTCGCGGTCGACGCCCTCGCGGACCTCGATCTCGTCCGCGCCGGAAAGCCCTCCGGCGGCGGCTTCGGCGCCATCCATGCGGGCCGCGTCCGGCCGGATCCCGTCCCTGGCCAATTCGCTGTCCATCACCTTCAACTCCCGTCCGTTACGCCAGGCGCATCCGCGCGCGGCCATAGGCCTTGGTCCAGCTTTCGGCGAACCGCAGCACGTCTTCCCTGGTCACGCCCGGCCCGATCGAGACGCGGACCGCCTGCGCGGCGCGTTCCTCGTCGAACCCCATGGCGCGCAGCACCTTCGAGACGCGCACCTTGCCGCTGGAACAGGCCGAGCCCGCCGAGACGGCGAAGCCCGCCAGATCCATCGCCATCACCTGGGTCTCGCCCTTCCATCCGGGCGCGATCAGGTTCAGCGTATTGGGCAGGCGCGCGACATCGCTGCCCACGGAAATAATGCCTTCCGCGCCGGCCATCAATGCTGATTCTAGAATATTTCTAATCTCGGCGACTTCCTCCCAGACCCCACCGGCCAGATCCCGCGCCGCCGCCTCGGCCGCCGCGCCGAAACCGGCGATGCCGATCAGGTTCTCGGTGCCCGCGCGCCGCCCGCTTTCCTGGCCGCCGCCGCGCAATTGCGGCGCCAGATCGACGCCCTGCCGCAAGACCAGCGCGCCGATGCCGCGCGGCCCCCCGGCCTTGTGGGCCGAGACGAGGCCCCCCTCCACCCCCAACCAGTTGAAGGCGAAGGCGATCTTGCCGAAACCCTGGGTCAGGTCCGAAACCGCCAGCCCCGCGGGCAGCTCCTGGATCACCCCGGTTTCGGAATTGGCCAATTGCAGCGTCGCGCGGCCCGGCTCTGGCACACTCACCCTGCCCCCGGCATCCACCGCGAGATCCGCGGCGCACCAGGCCGCCACAGCCTCATGCTCGACCGGCGCGCAAACCATCCCCCGGCCCGCGAGCGCCAGGGCCGCCGCCTCGGTCGCGCCCGAGGTGAGGACCAGATCCGCCCCCCCGGCGCCAAGCGCCTCCAGCACCTGGCCGCGCGCGCGCTCCATCAGCGCCTTGGCGGCCCGGCCCTCGGCATGAACCGACGAGGGATTGCCGACGACATCCATCGCCGCCGCCATGGCCGCCCGCGCCTCGGCCCGCAGGGGCGCCGTGGCATTCCAGTCGAGATACAACCGCGCCGCCATTCCGCCCGCGCCCCTTCATCTTGGCAAAAATATCCTCGGGGGTGAATTGGCCGCCAGGCCAAGAGGGGGCGGACAGCCCCCTTCCTTCCGCGCCTTCCCCCCAGTCAGCCCGCCGCCGCCTCTTCCTCGTCCACCACCCGGAACAGGTTCGGCACCGCCGGACAGGGCGTCAGATCGTTTCCGATCACATCCGACAGCCGGGTCTGGTGCAGGAACACATAGACATTGGCCGAAAGGCTCTGCCACAGCCGGTTGGTCAGCGACTGCGCCCGCGTCCCCGAGGATCCCCCCGTGGCGCCCGCGCCGGTATGCATCGCATCGACCGTCTCCTCGACCGCCTGCAGCACCTCGCTCACCCGGATGGCAGCGGGGCTGCGCGCCAGCCGATAGCCGCCGCCCGGACCGCGCACCGCCTCGACCAGGCCCGCGCGGCGCAGCTTGACGAAAAGCTGCTCCAGATAGGGCAGAGAGATATCCTGCCGCTTCGAGATCTCGGAAAGCGAGACCAACTCCTCCCCCGTCCCGCCCGCGCCGGTCGCCGCCTTGCGCGCCGCCTGCGCCTCGATCATCGCGAGATCGGCCAGCGCCACCATCGCGTAACGTCCCTTGGTCGAAAGTTTCAACGCCGCCTCTCCCTTCCAGATACGGGCCCTCGGCCCCTGGCCCGCCCGGGCCCGATCCAACCGCAATCCGGGCCCGACCGCAACGCGGGCCAAGCGCAATCCAAGCCCGCCCGCGAGTCGGACACCGCGAGTCAGACAATGACGCCGCCGCCCGGTCCGACCGCAAGAGCGCCATCGGCGCTCCGGCAGGCCGCCGCGCGGCACCGCCCCTGCCAGACGACGCCCGCCAGATAACACCGGCCGACTTCCCCGGGGCGATTGCCCACCCGGCTTCGCAGGCGATTCCCCAAGCAATTGCATTGACGCCGCCGGAAGCGGCCATTACCTCAGGTCCGATCCCAAAAGGCGATCCAGCCTTTTAGAACAGTTCTAATATCTTCCGGCATTTCCGTCAAGAAATCCCGGTGCATCCCAGGCGAGGCCCATGCCCGAAGTCATCTTTGCCGGCCCCGATGGTCGTCTCGAAGGCCGTTACCACCCCCAGAAGGACCGCGACGCCCCGATCGCCATCGTGCTTCATCCCCACCCCGCCTATGGCGGCACGATGAACAACAAGGTGGTGTATAACCTGCATTATGCCTTCTACAACCTCGGCTTCACGGTGCTGCGCTTCAATTTCCGCGGCGTCGGCCGCAGCCAGGGCGAATACGACCAGGGCATCGGCGAACTCAGCGACGCGGCCTCGGCGCTCGACTATCTCCAGGCGATGAACCAGAACGCCAAGCATTGCTGGGTGGCGGGGTTCTCCTTCGGCGCCTGGATCGGCATGCAGCTTCTGATGCGACGGCCCGAGATCACCGGCTTCGTCTCGGTCGCGCCGCCCGCCAACATGTATGATTTCACCTTCCTCGCGCCCTGCCCCTCCTCGGGGCTGATCATCAACGGCTCGGCCGACAAGGTGGCGCCGCCCAAGGACACCCGCAGCCTGGTGTCGAAGCTGCACGAGCAGAAGGGCATCACCATCACCCATACCGAGATCGAGGGCGCCGACCATTTTTTCAAGGACGAGGAAAGCCACATGAAGCCGATGATCGGCACGGTCTCGGATTACGTCCGGCGCCGCATGACCGAAAGCTCGCGCTGACGCCATGGCCGATTTCATCCAGAGCCTTGCCGACGATCTTGCCCGCGACGTGCTGGCCGCCCAGGCCGATCTGGGCGACGACCGTTTCTACGAACAGGTGGCGCGGGTGCTGATGGCCGCCTCACCGACACTGCAAGAGGCCTTCATGACCTCGATCCGCATCCGCCTGGCCGAGGCGCGCGGGCGCGACTTCCTCGACCGCGCGCTGCGGGCGCTGCGCGAAGGGGCCGAGGCCCCCGCCGCGCCGCGCGACACCGGCGGGCATTGAAGCGGCGATGACCGACCGTCTGGCCGCGCAATTCGCCTTTCTCGAAGAGGCCGACCGGCTGAAATCGGTCCTGCGCGCCAATGTGCTGCTTGACGGATCGCGGCCCGAAAACGTGGGCGAGCATAGCTGGCACCTTGCGCTTTGGGCGCTGGTGATGGCGGGGTCCCAGCCGGGCGTCGACCTGGCAAGGGTCGTCGCGATGCTGGTCCTGCACGACCTGCCCGAGATCGACACCGGCGACCAGCCGATCCATCTCGACCATGACGCGCCCGCCCTCGCCCGGGCCGAGGCGCAGGCCGCAAGGCGGATCTTCGGCCTGCTGCCCCCGGACATCGGCGCGCCGCTCCTGGCGCTCTGGCAGGAATTCGAGGCCGCCGACACCGCCGAGGCGCGGCTGGCCAAGCAGCTCGACCATGCCCAGCCGATCTTCCAGGTGCTGATGTCGCCCACGCCCCTGGCCGATCACCTGGCGGTGGTGCGCGACAACCTCGCCTCCGGCCGCGCCGCGCGCTTTCGCGACGAATGGCCCGAGGCCTACGCGCTGGCGCAGGACCTGCTGGCCGGGCGGCCCGGCACGGCCCCCGGGGAGTTGCGCGCGCGCCTGTCCTTCCTGGCCGAGGCCGACCGGCTGAAGTCTGTCCTCCGCGCGACCACGCTCTGCGACGGATCGCGGCGCGAGAATTCGGGCGAGCATAGCTGGCATCTGGCGCTCTACGCCATGATCCTGGCCGATCAGGCGCCCGGAACCGTGCGGATCGACCGGGTGATCCGCATGCTGGTCCTGCACGACCTGGTCGAGATCGACACCGGCGACGTGCCGATCCATTCGGCGGGCGGCACCGCCCATGCCAGCGCCGAGACGCTGGCCGCCGAGGCCCGCGCGGCGGATCGGATCTTCGGCCTGCTGCCCGCCGCCCAGACCCGCGAATTCCGCGCGCTCTGGGACGAATTCGAAGCCGCTGAGAGCCCCGACGCGGTCTTCGCCAAAAGCCTCGACCGGGTGCAGCCGGTGATGCAGAACCTCGCCTGCGGCGGCGGCACCTGGACCAGCTACGGCGTCAGCTTCGACCAGCTTGAATCGCGGGTGGGCGTCAAGATCGCCCGGGGCGCGCCCGGCATATGGCAATGGGTGCGCGCAAGGGCGCTGCCCTGGTTCGAAAACCGCGGCCTCGGCCCCGCCCCCTCGCTTCCGCCCGCGCCCGGCCCAGGATGAACGCGGCGCAGGTCGGGCCTGAGATCGGACAGAAGATCGGACCGGGCGAAAATCGGGCGAATACTCGGTATGCCATTGCATACCACCTTCCCCGGCCGGCAAGTTTGGGCTAGAACCCCGATCAGGCGAATCCCCAACAGCAAAAGGGCATGGCATGACCAAGATCAAGGTGGACAACCCCGTCGTCGAACTCGACGGCGACGAGATGACCCGGATCATCTGGGACTTCATCAAGAAGAAGCTGATCCTGCCCTATCTGGACATCGACCTGAAATACTACGACCTGGGCATCGAAGAGCGCGACCGCACCAACGACCAGATCACCATCGACAGCGCCAATGCGATCAAGCAATACGGCGTCGGCGTGAAATGCGCCACCATCACCCCCGACGAGGCGCGGGTCGAGGAATTCGGCCTCAAGCAGATGTGGAAATCGCCCAACGGCACCATCCGCAACATCCTGGGCGGCGTGATCTTCCGCGAGCCGATCATCTGCAAGAACGTGCCGCGCCTGGTGCCGGGCTGGACCCAGCCCATCGTGGTCGGCCGCCACGCCTACGGCGACCAGTATCGCGCGACCGACTTCCTGTTCCCGGGCAAGGGCAAGCTCACGCTGAAATTCGTGGGCGAGGACGGCACGGTCATCGAAAGGGACGTGTTCGACGCCCCCGGCGCGGGCGTGACCATGGCGATGTACAACCTCGACCAGTCGATCATCGACTTCGCGCGGTCGTCGTTCAACTACGGGCTGCTCAAGGGCTGGCCGGTCTATCTCTCGACCAAGAACACCATCCTCAAGGCCTATGACGGCCGGTTCAAGGACCTGTTCGCCAAGGTCTATGCCGAGGAATTCGAAGACAGGTTCAAGGCGGCGGGCATCCATTACGAACACCGCCTGATCGACGACATGGTGGCTTCGGCGCTGAAATGGTCGGGCGGCTATATCTGGGCCTGCAAGAACTACGATGGCGACGTGCAATCCGACACCGTGGCGCAGGGCTTCGGCTCGCTGGGGCTGATGACCTCGGTGCTGCTGACGCCCGATGGCAAGACCGTCGAGGCCGAGGCGGCGCATGGCACCGTGACCCGCCACTTCCGCCAGCACCAGAAGGGCGAGCAGACCTCGACCAATTCGATCGCCTCGATCTACGCCTGGACCGGCGGGCTGAAGCATCGCGCGAAACTCGACAACAACACCGCGCTGGCGAATTTCGCCGCGACGCTCGAAAAGGTCACCGTGCAGGCGGTCGAGGACGGCTTCATGACCAAGGACCTCGCGCTGCTGGTCGGGCCGGACCAGAAATGGCTCACCACCATGGGCTATCTGGAAAAGGTCGACGAATATCTCAACAAGGCGCTGGCAGGCTGATCTCGCCAACAACGCATCCCGAAAGGGCCGGTCCCCCGCGACCGGCCCTTTTCCTTTGCCCCTCCCCCTCTCGAAACGCCCCGGCTTTCTTCTTTGCAGAAATATCCCCGCCGGAGGCGCAGGCCGCACCCTGCGAAGACTTTACTCCCGGCGCGATCCGTCGCATCTGGTCTCATGAACAAAGCCGAGCGCCATACGATCTTCGACGATGCCCAGGGGCTGGTGTTCGGCACGCTGATGTGCGCGCTCGGACTGCAATTCCTGCAGCATGCGGGTTTCATCACCGGCCAGACCGCGGGCCTCGCGCTGGTGATCTCCTACGCCGGGCATTGGGCCTTCGGGCCGGTGTTCTTCCTCGTCAACCTGCCGTTCTACTGGTTCGGCTGGCGCAGGCTGGGCCCGGCCTTCACGGTCAAGAGCCTGGTCTCCGTCACGCTGCTGTCGCTGATGGCGCAGGCACTGCCGCATCTGATGGATTTCTCGCATCTCGATCCGCTTCTGGCCGGGGTGCTCTTCGGCTTCACCACCGGGGCGGGCCTTCTGGCGCTGTTCCGCCACGGGTCGAGCCTGGGCGGCATCGGCATCGTCGCGCTGATGGTGCAGGACCGCACCGGCTTTCGCGCGGGCTGGTTGCAGATGGGATTCGATGCGGTGCTCTTCGCGCTGGCCTTCCTGTGGATCCCGGCCGAGCGGGTGCTGTGGTCGATCCCCGGCGTGGTGATCCTGAACCTCGTGCTGGCGATCAACCACCGCCGCGACCGCTATATCGCCACCTGAAGCATGGCTGCCATGCGCCATGCGCAATGGACGGCGGGCCGGGATTGGCGCAGAATAAGGTCATGAAAGCTGACCTTTCCACCGGAAAACGCTATACCCTCTTCGAGGATGTCCAGGGCCTGATCGTGGCCTCGGCGCAGGCCGCGCTCGGCATCCACCTGCTGCGCGCGGCCGGGCTGGTGACCGGCGGCACGGCGGGAACGGCGCTGATCCTCGCCTATGCCTTCGACTGGAATTTCTCGGCGGTGTTCTTCTTGATGAACATCCCCTTCTTCGCCTTCGCCTGGATCGCGCGCGGGCCGGTGTTCTGCGCCAAAAGCGCGGGCACGGTCACCCTGGTCTCGCTGATGGCCGAGGCGCTGGAGCCCTTGCTGCAGGTCGCCCATATCCATCCCGCGGCGGCGGCGGCCCTGTTCGGGATCAGCGCGGGCGTCGGGCTTCTGGGGCTGTTCCGCCATTCCGGCAGCCTTGGCGGGGTCTCGATCGTGGCGATGATCCTGCAGGACCGCTTCGGCTTTCGCGCGGGCTGGACCCAGTTGACCCATGACCTGATCCTGTTCGCGATCGCGATCTGGCTGCTGCCGCTCGACCGGGTGGCCTGGTCGCTCCTCGGCGCGATGATCCTGAACGCGGTGATCGCCTTCAACCACCGCCGCGACTGGTATGTGGTGAACTGATCGCGGCCCTGATCGCGATTTCCCTGCACTGCGGCATTTCCAAACCCGGTTTCCTCGTGTATCTGCGGCACCGCAGCAAACAGGTAGAGCTAATGGACCTTCGCAATATCGCGATCATCGCCCACGTCGACCACGGCAAGACCACGCTGGTGGACGAACTCCTGAAACAATCGGGCACCTACCGCGAGGGTCAGGCCACGACCGAACGCGCGATGGACTCGAACGACATCGAACGCGAACGCGGCATCACCATCCTGGCCAAGGCCACCTCGGTCGAATGGAAGGGGCTGCGGATCAATATCGTCGACACCCCCGGCCACGCCGATTTCGGCGGCGAGGTGGAGCGGATCCTGAACATGGTCGATGGCGTCGTCCTGCTGGTCGATGCGGCCGAGGGCCCGATGCCGCAGACCAAATTCGTCACCTCCAAGGCGCTCGCGCTCGGCCTGCGCCCCATCGTGGTGCTCAACAAGGTCGACAAGCCCGATGCCGAGCCCGAGCGCGCGCTGAATGAGGTCTTCGACCTCTTCGCCAATCTGGGCGCCAGCGACGAACAGCTCGATTTCCCCCATCTCTACGCCTCGGGCCGCTCCGGCTGGGCCGACGAGACGCTCGACGGGCCCCGGAAGGATCTCTCGGCGCTGTTCGAGCTGGTGGTGCGCCATGTTCCCGCGCCCAGCCAGGTCGAAAAGGCCGACCAGCCCTTCTCGATGCTCGCCACCACCCTGGGCGCCGACAATTTCCTCGGCCGCCTGCTGACCGGCCGGGTCGAGAGCGGCACGCTCAGGACCGGCACCACCCTCAAGGCGCTCTCGCGCGACGGCGAGCGGATCGAGCAGTTCCGCGTCACCAAGATCCTCGCCTTCCGCGGCCTCGCCCAGACCCCGATCGAAGAGGCGGTGGCGGGCGATATCGTGACGCTCGCGGGCATGACCAAGGCCACCGTGGCCGATACGCTCTGCGCGCCCGAGGTCGAGACCGCCCTTCCCGCCCAGCCCATCGACCCGCCGACGATCACCGTCACCTTCGGCATCAACGATTCGCCCCTGGCCGGCCGCGACGGATCCAAGGTGCAAAGCCGGGTGATCCGCGACCGGCTGATGAAGGAAGCCGAGCAGAATGTCGCGATCAAGATCGCCGACACCCCCGGCGGCGAGGCCTTCGAGGTCTCGGGCCGGGGCGAACTCCAGATGGGCGTGCTGATCGAGAACATGCGCCGCGAAGGGTTCGAACTGTCGATCTCGCGCCCGCGCGTGATCTTCAAGGAAGAGGACGGCATCCGCATGGAGCCGGTCGAGGAAGTCATCGTCGATGTCGACGACGAATTCTCCGGCGCGGTGATCGACAAGCTGACCGGCGAGCGTAAGGGCGACCTGGTCGAGATGCGGCCCGCCGGCGTCGGCAAGACCCGGATCATCGCCCATGTGCCCTCGCGCGGGCTGATCGGCTATCACGGCCAGTTCCTGACCGACACCCGCGGCACCGGCGTGCTGAACCGGATCTTCCACGGCTGGGTGCCGCACAAGGGACCGATCCAGGGCCGCCGCCAGGGCGTGCTGATCTCGATGGAGAACGGCGTCTCGGTGGCCTATGCGCTTTGGAACCTGGAGGAGCGCGGCAAGCTCTTCATCGGTGCGCAGGAACAGGTCTATACCGGCATGGTCATCGGCGAGCATTCGCGCGACAACGACCTTGAGGTAAACCCGCTCAAGGGCAAGAAGCTGACCAATATCCGCGCTTCCGGCACGGATGAGGCGGTGCGCCTGACCCCGCATATCCGCCTCAGCCTGGAAGAGGCCATCGCCTATATTCAGGACGACGAACTGGTCGAGGTCACGCCGAAGATCATCCGGCTGCGCAAACGCCACCTCGACCCGCATGAGCGCAAACGCGCCAGCCGTTCGGAATGATCGAAGGCGGCGCCTGTCGGCGCCGTTTGCCTCCGGCGGGGATATTTAGGCAAAGAAGAAAAGCCGATCCTTTCTTCTTTGCACAAATATCCCACGGGGGTCCGGGGGTGTGAAACCCCCGGCATCGCCCGGGTCGGGCAAGGCGCCTATTCCGCCGCGACGCGCCTCGGTTTCAGCATTTCCTTGAGATAGCGCCCGGTATGGCTGGCCTCGCTCGCCGCCACCTTTTCCGGCGTGCCGGTGGCGACGATCATGCCGCCGCCGTCGCCGCCCTCGGGGCCGATGTCGATGATCCAGTCGGCGGTCTTGATCACATCGAGGTTATGCTCGATCACCACGACGGTATTGCCTTGTTCGACAAGCGAATGCAGCACTTCGAGGAGTTTCCTGACATCCTCGAAATGCAGGCCCGTGGTCGGCTCGTCCAGAATGTAGAGCGTGCGGCCGGTGGCGCGGCGCGAAAGCTCCTTCGAGAGCTTGACCCTTTGCGCCTCGCCGCCCGAGAGCGTCGTCGCCTGCTGTCCGACCTTGATATAGCCAAGCCCGACCTCGCACAGCGCCTCCATCTTGTCGCGAATCGACGGCACCGCCGAGAAGAAGTCGCGCGCATCTTCGCAGGTCATGTCGAGAATGTCGGCGATGCTCTTGTTCTTGAACTTGATTTCCAGGGTTTCGCGATTGTAGCGCTGGCCCTTGCAGGTCTCGCAGGTGACATAGACATCGGGCAGGAAATGCATCTCGATCTTGATGACACCGTCGCCCTGGCAGGCCTCGCAGCGCCCGCCCTTGACGTTGAACGAGAACCGGCCCGGCCCGTAGCCGCGCGCCTTGGATTCCGGCAGGCCCGAGAACCAGTCGCGGATATGGGTGAAGGCGCCGGTGTAAGTCGCCGGATTTGAACGCGGAGTCCGGCCGATGGGCCGCTGGTCGATGTCGATCACCTTGTCGAGATGTTCGAAGCCCTTGATCGTCTCGCAGGGCGCGGGGTTTTCATGCGCGCCGTTCAGGCGGCTCGCGGCGGTCTTGAACAGGGTCTCGATGGTCAGCGTCGACTTGCCCCCGCCCGAGACCCCGGTCACGCAGACGAATTTCCCCAGCGGGAAATCCGCCGTCACATCGCGCAGGTTGTTGCCGCTGGCCTTGACCACCGTCAGCTTCTTGCCGCTGCCCGCGCGGCGGGTTTTCGGCACCGCGATCTCGCGCGTGCCCGACAGATACTGGCCGGTCAGGCTGGCGGGATCGGCGGCGATCTCGGCCGGGGTGCCGCGGGCCACCACCTGGCCGCCATGCACGCCCGCACCGGGGCCGATGTCGAAGACGTAATCGGCCTCGCGGATGGCATCCTCGTCATGTTCGACCACGAGCACGGTATTGCCCTGGTCGCGCAGCCCCTTGAGCGTGGCGAGCAGCCGGTCGTTGTCGCGCTGGTGCAGGCCGATCGAGGGTTCGTCCAGCACATAGAGCACGCCGGTCAGCCCCGATCCGATCTGGCTCGCCAGCCGGATCCGCTGGCTTTCGCCGCCCGAAAGCGTGCCGGCATTGCGGGCCATGGTCAGGTAGTTCAGCCCGACATTCACAAGGAAACCAAGCCTTTCGCCGATTTCCTTCAGGATGGCGCGGGCGATTTCGTTCTGCTGGTGGCTCAGGCTGGCGGGGACCGAGAGGATCCAGTCGAGCGCCTCCTGGATCGACATCCGCACCACCTCGCCGATATGGAGACCGGCGATCTTCACCGCCAGCGCCTCGGGCTTGAGCCGGTAGCCGCCGCAAGCCGAGCACGGGCGGTTGCCCTGGTAGCGCTCCATCTCCTCGCGCGACCAGGCGCTGTCGGTCTCGCGATAGCGACGCTCCATATTGGGGATGATGCCTTCGAAGAGGCGGCGCACCTTGTAGACTCGGCCGGCCTCGTCATAGGTGAAGTCGATCTCCTCGCCTTTCGATCCGTAAAGGAAAAGCGCGCGGATCTGTTCGGGCAGGTCGCGCCATTTGGTCTTCTTGTCGAAACCGTAATGTTTCGCGAGGCAATCCACCGTCTGGGTGAAATAGGCCGATTTCGACTTCGCCCAGGGGGCGATGGCGCCCTGCGGGATCGAGAGGCCCTGGTCGGGCACCACCAGGCGTTCGTCGAAGAAGAGTTCCACCCCCAGCCCGTCGCAGGAGGGGCAGGCGCCGAAGGGCGCGTTGAAGGAGAACAGCCGCGGCTCGATTTCCGCGATGGTGAAGCCCGAGACCGGGCAGGCGAATTTCTCGGAATAGGTCTTCCGCTCGGCACCCTCATCGGCCAGTTCGATCACCGCGATGCCGTCGGCAAGGTTCAGCGCGGTGCGGAAACTGTCGGCAAGCCGGGTCTCCAGCCCCTCACGCACCACGATGCGGTCGACCACCACGTCGATATTGTGGCGGAACTTCTTGTCGAGCACCGGCGGCTCCTCCAGCTCGTGGAAAGTGCCGTTGACCTTGACGCGCTGGAAGCCCTGTTTGCGCAACTCAAGGAATTCCTTGCGATATTCGCCCTTTCGGTCGCGGATGATCGGGGCCAGCAGATAGGCGCGCGTCCCCTCGGGCATGGCCATCACCGCATCGACCATGTCCTGGACCTGCATCGCCGTGATCGGCAGGCCGGTGGCGGGCGAATAGGGCGTGCCGGTGCGGGCGTAGAGCAGGCGCAGGTAATCGTAGATCTCGGTCACCGTGCCGACGGTGGAGCGCGGGTTCTTCGAGGTGGTCTTCTGCTCGATCGAGATCGCGGGCGAGAGGCCCGAGATATGGTCGACATCGGGTTTCCCGGCCATGTCGAGAAACTGCCGCGCATAGGCCGAGAGGCTTTCGACGTAGCGCCTTTGCCCCTCGGCATAGATCGTGTCGAAGGCGAGGCTGGACTTGCCCGAGCCCGAAAGCCCGGTGATCACCGTCAGCCGGTCGCGCGGGATGTCGACATCGACCCCCTTGAGGTTGTGTTCGCGCGCGCCGCGCACCTCGATGAACTTCTGTTCCGCCATGGATCCACACCCCCAGGATTGCGCCAGAGATAGGGCAATCCCGGGTGTTTTCCAACCGGATTTTGTGAACTTTAGGCGAACATTTGCGGGGATGGGCGGGATCTGCCCGGATCGGGGCGGCCTTGGTCGGGTGGGCGGCAGGCAGGAAGGGGGCGCTGCCCCCTTGGGCGCGTGACGCGCCCTACCCCCGGGATATTTCGGCCAAGATGAAAGGGGGGAAGGGGAAGGTTTTTTAGCGTGCCGGGGTGTTGGCCTGGTGGGGATGGCGGATGAGGCGGCGACCCGGAGTTTTTTGGGGCGCCTCAGGCCTTCTGGCCCATGGCCCAGGCCACGACGGGAAAATCGGGATCGTTGTTCAGATCGTCTTCCGGGCGCGCCTCGGGTGGCCAGGGGGTTTCCAGGTTGCGCAGCGCGGCGGCGCGATTGCCCCATTGCGCGGTCATGATCGAATCCGGCTCGAATCCGGCCTCGGCCAGCAGGTTGCGCAATCCGCGCGCCGACCAGCGCGAGCAATCCACCGGCACGGCATGGAAGGGCACGAAGAACGGCACCGCCAGCCAGAACCAGCCGCCCTTTCGCAGCATGCGCAGCACGTTGCGGGTGGCGGAATGCGGGCGGTCGATATGTTCCCAGACCTGGTTGGCGAGGATCACGTCGAAATGCATCACCTTGCCGTCCTTGTCGCGGAACGGGCCCAGGCAAGGGTCGTGATCGGGGTAATGGAAGCTGCGAAAGCTGCGAAAGCCCAGTTTCGCCCCCCATTCGCCGGAGATTTCCGCCGCATCCAGCCGGGCGGGGCCGAGCGAGGCCAGCCAGTCGCGGCTGACCTTCTGCATCACGATGCGGTTGAGCGAGGTCATCGCCGCCCTCGCGCCCCTGCCCGCGCGGGGTCAGAAATGGATCGCGCGGCCATAGGCGTTCAGCACGGATTCATGCATCATCTCGCTCAGCGTCGGATGTGGGAAGACGGTCTCCATCAGTTCGGCCTCGGTGGTCTCCAGCGTGCGACCGACGACATAGCCCTGGATCAGTTCGGTCACCTCGGCGCCCACCATATGGGCGCCCAGAAGCTCGCCGGTTTTCGCGTCGAAGACGGTCTTCACCAGCCCCTCGGGCTCGCCCAGGGCGATGGCCTTGCCGTTGCCGATGAAGGGGAAGCGGCCGACGCGGATCTCATGGCCCGCGGCCTTGGCCTTGGCTTCGGTCAGGCCGACCGAGGCCACCTGCGGCGTGCAATAGGTGCAGCCGGCGATGGAGCCGGGCTTGATCGGATGCGGATGGCCGCCCGCGATCAGTTCGGCCACCATCACGCCCTCATGGCTGGCCTTGTGGGCAAGCCAGGGCGCGCCCGCGATGTCGCCGATGGCATAGAGGCCCGCGACGCCGGTGCGGCAATATTCGTCGGTCACGACATGGGTGCGGTCGACCTTGACGCCAAGCGCCTCAAGCCCCAGCCCCTCGACATTGCCGACGATGCCGACGGCCGAGATCACGGTGTCGAACTCCTGGGTGGCAAGTTTGCCGTCCTGCTCGATATGGGCGGTCACACCCTTGCCGGGATGGCGGTCGAGCTTCTTCACCGCCGCCTTCTCCAGGATCTTCATCCCCTGTTTGACGAATTGCTTCTTCGCGAAGCCCGAGATCTCCTCATCCTCGACGGGCAGGATCCGGTCCATCACCTCGACCACGGTGGTCTCGGCGCCGAGCGTGTTGAAGAAGCTGGCGAATTCGATGCCGATCGCGCCCGAGCCGATGACCAGGAGCTTCTTCGGCATCCGGCTGGCGACCAGGGCGTGCTTGTAGTTCCAGACCAGATCGCCGTCGGCCTCGAGCCCCGGCAATTCGCGGGCGCGGGCGCCGGTGGCGAGGATGATGTTCTTCGCGCTCAGCACCTCGGCGCCCTTCTCGGTCTTGACCTCGACCTTGCCGTTTCCGGCCAAAGTCGCCGCGCCCATCACCACGGTGACCTTGTTCTTCTTCAGCAGATGGCCCACGCCCCCCGCCAGTTGCTTGGCCACCCCGCGCGAGCGCGCGACCACGGCGGCGAGGTCATAGCCGATGCCATCGGCCTTGAGCCCGAATTCCTTGGCGCGATGCATCAGGTGGAACACCTCGGACGAGCGCAGGAGCGCCTTGGTCGGGATGCAACCCCAGTTCAGGCAGATGCCGCCAAGATGCTCGCGCTCGACCACCGCCACCTTCTGCCCGAGCTGGGCCGCGCGGATCGCGGCGACATAGCCCCCCGGGCCCGCACCGATCACGATGACATCGAAGCTTTGATCCGCCATTCCAAACCTCCCGTGGAAAAGTGGTTTACCCTTAAACTATACCCCTGATCCGCGCAACCGGGGCCGGGCCGGGGGCCTATGCGCCCTCTGCATGGCTTTCAGGGGCGTCGCGCAGGCTTTCGACCAGGGCGGCATAGCCGCCCGCATTCATGAAGCCGACCTCAGCCTCGGTGCTCTCGCGGCCGAGCGCGGCATTGCGGAAGGGAAAGCGGCCGAAGCGGCGGATGATCTCGCGATGCGCGCGGGCATGCAGCAGGCTTTCGGGGCTTTCCGGCATCCGCTCGGCGAAAAGCCGCAGGGCGAGATCCTGGTCGGCGGGGTCCTCGGAATGTTCGAAGGGCAGGTAGAAGAACTGCCGGTCGGGCTCGGGCGCGCCCATGTCCCAGCCCTCGTCCAGGGCGCGGCGGGCGGCGGCGCGGGCACGGGCATCGGTGGCGAAGGCCTCGGCCCGGCCGCGATGGATGTTGCGCGAAAACTGGTCGGCCACCACCAGATAGGCCAGCGTGCCCACCGTGCCGTCGACCCAATGCTCCAGCCCGCCGCCGTCGAGCGCCTGCCACAATTCGCCGAAGCGGGTGGCGCAGGCGTCGTCGATCTCGGGCGAGCCGAGATACCAGCCCTCGGGCCCGATCTCGCCCAGCCAGAATTCCAGAACCTCGACCGGATCCGACATGGCACCCCTCCCCGCCCCTTGGTGATGCGGGCGGGGGATCCGCGCCTAGCGGCCCTGCCCCTGCCCGTCTCGGTTGAGGCCAGACTGGCAGGGGATCGGTTGCGGCGCAACCTCGGCCTTGCGGGGAACGGCGGTTTTCGGGGTCTCAGCGGTTTTCCGGGTCGGGGCGGTTTTCGGGCGCGGGCGCCTCGGCGGGCTCACGCCCGGGGGCCCCGGGGCCTGCCTCCGGTGGCGGCGCGGTCGGCTCCGCCTCGGCAGAAGGCGCGGTCGGCTCCGCCTCCGGAAGCGGCGCGGTCGGCTCCGCCTCCGGCGCTGGTGCGGGCTGGATCACCAGCGCCTCGGCCGCCGCCAGCGCCGCCTCGGGCGTCTCGGGCGAGGGGCCGATGTCGGGCGCGGCCTCGATCACCGAGATCGCGGCCACGGGCGAGGCGGTCGGGGTCAGCCCCACGAACCCCCCGGTGACCGAAGGCGTCGCCCGCCTGCGCATCCGCCACAGGGCATAGCAGGCCTGAATCGCGTAAAGCAGGCCCATGAAAAGGAAAAACCCGCGCGGCCCGACCTCGCCCATCAGCCAGCCGGTGACCAGCGGGCCGAAGATCGCGCCGAAGCCGTTGAGGAAGATCAGCCCCGCCGAAGCCGCCGCCATCTGCTCTTTCGACAGATAGTCGTTGGTATAGGCGATGAGCAGCGAATACATCGGATAGGTGATGCCGCCCACCAGCGCCGCCACGAACAGCAGCGCCCAGAACGGCAGCGGGAAGAAGGCCGCCAGCGCAAGCACGAAGGCCCCGGTCAGCGCCAGCCCCAGCATGATCCGCCGCCGGTCCACCCGGTCCGACAGCCAGCCGACCGGATATTGCAGCACCAGACCGCCGATATAGAGGCATGAGGTGAAAAGCGCGATCTGCTTGACGCTCAGCAGGCTCATGGTGCCCCAGACCGAGGACATGCCGAACATCGCCGAGAACACGCCGCCCGAGATCAGCATCCCCACGCAGCCCAGGGGCGAGATCGCGAAAAGCTCGCGGAAGCCAAGCCGCGCGGTGCTCTCGAAAACCGGGGCCTGGGTCGCCGACAAGAGGATCGGCAGGAAGGCGAGCGAGACCAGCACCGAAGGGATCAGGAACAGCTCGTATCCCAGCGGATCGCCCCAGGTCAGCAGCACCTGGCTTGCGATGATCCCCAGCATCTGCACGATCATATAGGCCGAAAGCGTCTGGCCCCGCGTCTCGTTGGTGGCGGCGTTGTTCAGCCAGCTTTCGGCGGTGATGTATATCCCGGCGAAGCCGAAGCCGATGACGATCCGCATCAGCGCCCAGGCCTGCCATTCGACCAGCATCGGATAGACCACCAGCACCGCCGAGATCAGCGAGCCGAGCGCGGCGAAGACGCGCACATGGCCGACCCGGTGGATCAGATGCGGCGCCAGCCGCGACCCCATCAGGAAGCCGAGGAAATAGGCCGACATCACAAGCGAGATATGGAAGGTCGAAAACGCCTCCAGCGTGCCCCGGATCCCCAGAAGCGTGCCCTGCACCCCGTTGCCCAGCATCAGAAGCAGCACGCCCAGCAAAAGCGGCCAGGTCGTGATCAGGACGCGGATCATGCGGTCTTCCCCCCTTCTGCGCGACGGCCGATCCCGGCGCCGCCGTCTTGCGCGCCCATGTGCCGCGCGCGCCCGTCCGATGTGCCCGCGTCCGAGGTGCCCGCGTCCGAGGTGCCCGCATCCGGCGCGCCCGCCTCGGCAAGACCCGCCCCGGCAAGACCCAAGTCAGGACGCCCCACTTCCGGCGGCCCCACCACATCCGGCGCCCCGCCCTTCCCCTCATCCGCCCCCGGCACCGCATCCGGCACCAGCAGCGAGGCATCGCCGTAAGAGAAGAACCGATAGCCCTCCGCGATGGCATGGCCATAGATCCGGTCCATCCGGTCCTTCCCCATCAGGGCCGAGACCAGCATCAGCAGCGTCGATTTCGGCAGGTGGAAATTGGTCATCAGCGCATCGGTCACGCGGAACCGATAGCCCGGATATATGAAGATATCGGTAAACCCTTGCCAGGGCGCGATCTCTCCGCCCCGGGCGGCGGTCTCGATCAGCCGCAGGGCGGTGGTGCCCACCGCGATCACCCGCCCGCCCGCCGCCCGGGTGGCGGCGATCTCGGCGGCGGCGGTGTCCGAGACCTCGCCCCATTCGGAATGCATCCGGTGGGTGGTCACATCCTCGACCTTGACCGGCAGGAAGGTGCCCGCGCCGACATGCAGCGTCACCTCGGTGAAGGCTACGCCCATGGCCGCCAGCGCCTGCAACAGCGCGGCGTCGAAATGCAGGCTGGCCGTGGGTGCCGCAACCGCGCCGGAATGGCGGGCAAAGACGGTCTGGTAATCCTCGCGGTCCCGGGCGTCGGCGGGGCGTCGGGCGGCGATATAGGGCGGCAGCGGCATGGCGCCGGTCTCGGCCAGGGCGGCCTCGAACGCCTCGCCCTCGGCATCGAAGACGAGCGTCAGATCGGTTTCCCCCTTCGCCAGCACCCGGGCGGAGAGGCGGTCGGAAAAGCGGATCTCCTCGCCCTCGCGCAGCTTGCGCAGGGGCTTTGCCAGCGCGCGCCAGCCCTGGGCCTGGGGCTCCAGCAGGGTGACCTCGACCTTCGCCTCCGCCGCGCCGCGTCGGCGGGTGCCGAAAAGGCGGGCCGGAATCACCCGGGTGTTGTTCAGCACCAGCCGGTCGCCGGGGCGAAGGACCTCGACCAGGTCACGCACATGCAGGTCGGCGATCGCATCGCCCTGCGCCAAAAGCAGCCGCGCCGCCGTGCGCGGGCGGGCGGGGCGCGTGGCGATCAACGCCTCGGGCAGGTCGAAGTCGAAATCTGAAAGCCGCATCAGCCCCCGCCGTCCAGAACCGGCGCCGGGCGCCGGAATATCTCGCGGAACATCCCCGGGGTCAGGATCGACAGGGGATTCACGCCGACGCGCGGATTAGCAGCGGATCCGGTCAGGCGGTAGCTGAATCCGAACAGCCCCTCGCCCTTTCGGGTGAAGATCTGGCCGATGCCGTTGATCAGATAGATCGGCGAGATGGTGCCCTGGATGTCCACCGTTCCGGGCGCGCCGCCCCGGCCGTTGCGGTAAAGCCCCTCGAAGGAGATCCCCATCGAGGCGCCGATCGCCGCGCCCCGTTCGATCTGGATCCCGTCGGGATGGACGGTGAATTCCACGTCGCCCTCGGTGAAGACGATGCCCTGGCCGTTCAACTGCTCCAGAAGCCCGATGACCGAGGCGGCGGCCAGCATCTCGGCCAGGGCGGGCGCGTTCTGGACCGAGAGGGCGCCGAAGCTTGCCTGGCCGCGATAGCGCCCGGCCGCGCCCAGGGGTTGCAGGGTCAGGTCCAGACTGCCGCCCCGCCCGCCCCGGAAGATCCCCGCCGCCGCCATCACCCGCCCGGCATCCTGCGAGGTGATGCGAAGCGCGGTGCCGCCGTTCCAGGGCATGGCGGTGCCCGCGACCCGGCCCGCCCCATTGACGGCGGCGACGAAATTGCCGTCGAGCCCGCCCGATTTCGGGGTGAACTTGCCCGAGAATCCGGTCAGGGCCAGCCCCTGGCCGATCGACAGCCGGTCGAGATTGACCTCGATCGGGGCGGCCAGCGTCGCGCCCCCCGCCCCCGCTCCGGCCCCTGCTCCGGCCCCCGCGCCCTGCGGCAGGCCCGAAACCTCAAGCCGTCCGCCGGTCAGCCGCAGGGTCACGCCCGCGCCCTGGCCGTGCGCCCGGATTTCGGCGCTGGCGTCCAGCCAGCTTCCAGCCACCAGCCGGTCGAGCCGCATCGCCTCAAGCCCGCCGCCCGCGCGCAGGGTGATCGCGCCCTCGGCCACCAGCCCCGGCGCGGTCAGCGCGAAGCGGCTGACCTCGGGCACCGGGCCGAGGCGCGCGGTCAGTTCAAGCTGGCCCGCCGTGCCCGTGCCCTTGGACCAGCCCAGGGGCGGGATCCGCAGCCCGGCCCCGCGAAGACCGGAGGTGAGCCGCAGCACCGGCACGCCCCCCTTCGGCAGATCGACCGAGAATTCGGCGGGCGTCTCGCCGGTCAGCCAGCCCTCGGGCAGATCGACGCCCAGCTTGCGCAGATCCCCCGCGCCCAGCCCAAGGCTGCCGGTCAGCCGCGCCGGTGCCGCATCGGCGCCGAAGGGCTGGTCGAACCGCGCCGTCGCCGCCACGCCGTCCAGCGTGAACGCCCCCTCGACCACCATGCCGCGCGGGGTCACCCGCAATTCGGGCGCCTCGGCACGCACCACCCGCCCCGGCACCAGCAGGGTCGAGGAGAAGCCGCCGATCCGCCCGGTGACCTCGTAGGAGACATCGGCGGGCGCGACCCTGGGCACCATCGGAAAGCGCATCACCGTGCGCAGCCGCGCGCGCCCCTCGCCCAGGTCGACCGGGCGCCCGGCCTTCGAGATGAAGCGGAACGGCTCCTGGTCCAGCAGCGAAAGCGTGGCGGTCAGGCTGGCGTCGGTGTGCAGCGTGACCTCGGCCTGGGCCGGGCGCTGCGTGATGTCGAGCACCTGGAACACCGAGCCGCCGACATCGACCTGGCCCCCGGCGGCGGCGGTGACATGGCCGCCCTCCATCACCAGCGTATAGACATTGCCGAAGATCGAGGCCCGGCCATGCCCGTCCGAGATCGGCGGCAGGGTGCGCAGGAAGCGCACCTCGGCGCCCGAGAATTTGTAGTCGAGCGCGAATCGCGGCTCGCGCCCCGGGATCAGGCGCAGGGCGGCGGTCACATCGGTCAATTCGCCCTGCCCCACGTTCTGCGCCAGCCAGTCGCGGGTGCGCGGCACGGCGACCAGGGGCCAGAGCCGCATCAGCCGCTCGGTGTCGATCCGGTTCAACTCGACATCCAGCGCGCCTTCCCAGCCGTCCTCGGCAGGCATTTCGGCGGCAGGCATTTCGGCGGCAGGCATTTCGGCGGGGATCCCGCCCGGAAGGCTGGTCTCGTCGCCGGTCACCTCCAGCCGCCCCGAAAGCCGCATATATTCCTCGCCCTCGCGCAGGACCAGTTCCCCCACATCGGCGCGGAACGGCCGCAGCCAGATCCGCGCGCTGGCGACACCTTCGGAAAACCGCACCGGCGCCTCGAAAAGCCCCTCGGGGTCGACCATCACGCCCTTGAACTCAAGCTGCGTGACCAGCGCGTCGGGCAATTCCCCAGGCCCCGCGGGCGCGCCCGAGGCATCGACCAGATCGACGGTGCCGCCGGCCTCCAGCCGCAGCGAGGCGCTTTCCACCGAAAGCCGGTCCAGCACCACCCGCTGGGACCCGGGATCGTAGCGCAGGGCGGCCTCGCCGCGCTCGAAGGGGATGGCGCGCCCGCCGCCCGCGGGATGGATTCGGCCCTCGCCCACGCTCAATTCGCCCTCGAAGCGGCCCATCCGCCCCTCGACATCCAGCTCGCCCAGGATCCGGCCCGAGATCGGCGCCTCGATCACCTCAAGCAGCGCCAGAGGCGGCGCCTGCGCGGCAAGATCCCCGGCGTCGATCCGGTCGAGCGAGGCCCAGAACCGCGCCGAGGCATCCGATTTGGAGCTTTCGAGCGTCATGGTCACCCGCCCCGGCGAGCCGCCGTCGAGAAGCGAGACGCCCAGTTCCGCCGCCAGCGCATCGGCGCGGCTCTCGATCACCAGCCGCCCGTCGCCCATCTGCCAGTCCCGCCCGGCCCGCGCATCCTGAAGCGTCAGCGCCAGCGCCTCGCCCTCGATCACCCGCAGGCGCGACAGGACGGGGCTTTCGAACATGCGATGCAGCGCCTCCAGCGTCTGCGCCAGATCCTGCGCGCCCTCGGCGCCCGAAAGGCCGCCGAAACTCAGCCCGATCCGGCCCTCGGCATCGCGGGTGATCGCCATCCGCGCCCCGGTGACGCGGACCGAGGTGGGCCGCACCTCGCCGCGCAACAGCGCCCCGGGGGCGAGCGCCGCGCGGATTTCGGGCAGCGCGACCACCGACTGGCCCGAGCCCTCGATCAGCCGAAGGTCGCGCAGGGTGAATTGCGGCACCAGATCGCGGCCGACCGCGATCTCGACCCCCCCGAGCGAGATCGACTCGCCCTGGTTCAGATGGCTTTCGCCCAGAAGGGCGTTGAGCTGCCCCTCGATCCCCGCGACGGCGACGACCGGCAGCGGGATGACCCGCCCGGTCAGCACCACGCCCGCCCCCGCCACGCCAAGGACCAGCAGCGCGAGCACGAAGGCCAGCCGCAGCCCCAGGCGCAAGGCCGGACGGGCCGGCGCGCGGCGGCGGCGCTCCCGCCCGGCCGCGCCGCTATTGGCCTTGCCGCCACCATCCGGCGGAGCGATGGCGGGCGCGGGTGCGGGTGCGATCGGGGCGCGGGCTGCCGAGGCAACGGCGGGAACCTCGGGCGCCGGTGCCGGGTCTGCCGATGCCAATTCGACCGGCGGGGGCACTGCGGGCTCCGGCGCTGTCGGGTCCATGGCGGATCCGGCCGGTGCGGCTGCCGCCGGCGCAGTGGCTGCGGGGACCGATTGGACCAGTGCGGAAGCGGCGTCGACGGGCAGGGCCGCGACCGGCGCCGGGGCGGCAGGCGGCGAGTCGGCAGGCGCGGGGTCGACGGCGGCGGCTGCGGTGGTGGCAGCGGCATCGACCGGCAAGGCACCAACCGGCAGGGCACCGGCGGGCAGAACACCAACGGGCGGCGGCGCGGCGCCGATCCGCTCCGACCTGTCCTCCGTTCCGGCAGGGTCTTGCCCGATCCCGTTCAATTGCGCCCTTGCCTCTTGTCCCGCGCGCGCCCCGGCCCGCTTCGCCCGCAGTTCCCGGCGGCTTGAGCCGCGCTTTTCCGCCCCGACCGGGCCGGAGAGGCCGCCGCCCCCGAACCCCATGCCGGAAAGCCCTGTCCCGGGCCTCTCCCTCAAAGCCCCTTCCGACCCCCGAAGGTGGCCGGAAACGGGTGGTGCGACCCTCCGCCGACCCCTCCGCCCCTTGCCTTTATTCTGAACCGAAGACAACAAGAAGGGAAAGTCACATGATCCTGAAAGCAAGAGGCCGCCCATGACCCATCTGACCGCAGGCGACATCGCCCCCGACTTCACCCTGCCGCGCGATGGCGGGGCAAGCGTGACGCTTTCCGCCTTCCGCCCCGGCAAGGTGGTGCTCTACTTCTACCCCAAGGACGACACCCCCGGCTGCACGCTTGAGGCGCAGGATTTCACCCGGCTCGCCGATCGGTTCGCGGCGGCGCAGACGGTGGTGATCGGCATCTCGAAGGACAGCGTTACGGCGCATGACAAATTCTGCGCCAAGCACGGGCTGTCGGTGATCCTGGCCTCGGATGCCGCCGAGGGCGCGGGCGTTTCCGAAGCTTATGGCGTCTGGGGCGAGAAGAAGAATTACGGCAAGACCTACATGGGCATCACCCGCGCGACCTTCCTGATCGACGGCGCGGGCAAGATCGCCCGGGTCTGGCCCAAGGTCTCGGTCAAGGGCCATGCCGAGGAGGTGCTGGCGGCGGCCGAGACGCTCTGAGCCCGTTCCCGGCTTCGGCGCGGGCGGGACGGGACGCGCGGCCCCCGACCGCGACACCGATCCCGCCCGATCCGGCACGGCCCTGCCCATCACCGCACGACCCCGCCCGGACCGTCCATCGGCGCCGCCGGTTCCCCGAACCCGCGCAGATTTTCCGTCCATCGGCAGGATCTTGCCGACAATCCCGCCGGATCGGCACGGTTCCGGCCTCGGCCGGTCAAGATTGTTGCGGGGCTGTGATCGCGCCGCTAATCAGGTCGCGCCGGGGGGATGGCTTCGCCGGGGCCGGGACGAGGGGCGCGGTCGCCCCCTGCCCCGCCCATCCTCGCCCGCCCGGCCTCGCCCGCCCGGTCCCTGATGTCCGGGCCAGACAGACCGCCCCAGGCCGGATCGGCCAGCGGGCTTCCAAGGACCGGGACCGAACTTCGTGCTCACACGCATCGCCTTCCGCATCAATTCGGCGCTGGAACGCTACTTCCCCGAACAACGCCTGTTCCTGAAATCGGACCACGGCACCCATTTCATCCGGCTGCGCCCGCTGACCCAGACCTTCGTCGTCACCGTGGGCGCGCTTGGCCTCGCATGGACCATCGTCGCCACCGCGTTGATCATGATGCAGACCATCGGCGCCGGATCCGCCCGCGAACAGTCGCAGCGCCAGAGCCAGATGTTCGAGCAAAGGCTCGCCCTGCTGTCCTCGGACCGCGACCTGCGCGCGCAAGAGGCGGTCCAGGCCCAGGAGCGGTTCAACTTCGCCCTCGACCAGGTCTCGGCCATGCAGGAGATGCTGCTCGCCTCGGAAGACCGGCGGCGCGAGCTGGAGACCGGGATCGACGTGGTCCAGAACACCCTGCGCAGCGTCATCCGCGAACGCGACGAGGCCCGCGCCGAGATCGAGCGCCTCGGCCTCGTGATGAGCGAGCAGGGCAGCGGCGGCGCGACCGAAATGGGCCGGATCCGCGATACCGAACTGACGCTCGGCTATCTGACCTCTGCCCTTGGCCGCACCGCCGAGGAGCGCGACGCCAAGGAGGCCATCGCCGAGGCGACCCGGGCCGAGCTGATCGCCGCCGAACAGGACCGCCGCACCGAAAAGCTGCGCAACGACGCGATCTTCGCCAAGCTGGAAGAGGCGGTCGAGGTCTCGATCGGCCCCCTGGACAAGATGTTCCGCGATGCCGGGCTGAACCCCTCGGACCTGATCGCCACGGTGCGCCGGGGCTATTCGGGCAGCGGCGGGCCGCTGTCGCCGATCTCGGCCTCGACCATGGGCGGCGCGCTCACGCCGGAAGAGGCGCGCGCGAACGCCATCCTCAAGGCGATGGAAGAGATGGATCTCTACCGCATCGCCGCCTTCATGGCCCCCTTCGACAGCCCGATCAAGGCCGGGGGCATCCGCATGACCTCGGGCTTCGGCACCCGCAACGACCCGTTCGGCGCCGGAAGGCGGCGGCATGAGGGGCAGGACTATGCCGGGCCTTACGGCACGCCGATCCTGTCGACGGCCGACGGGGTGGTGACCTTCGCGGGCTGGCAGTCCGGCTACGGGCGTCTGGTGAAGATCCAGCACGCCTTCGGGATCGAGACCCGCTACGCCCATATGTCACAGATCCGTGTGCAGGTCGGACAAAAGGTATCGCGCGGAGACCGGATCGGTGATATGGGCAATTCGGGCCGGTCGACCGGCACTCATCTTCACTACGAAGTCCGCATCGGCGGCACCGCCGTCAATCCGATGAACTTCATAAGGGCAGCCAGAAATGTTTTCTAAGAGCCGTATCAACGAACCGGGCACCAAATCCGAGTCGGAAAAGACCAAGACGGCGGAGACCCCGGTGACCAAACCTACGATGGACTTCTCGACCTCTTCGCCCAAGGGCAAGACCGTGGCCTCGGTGCTGTCGTCTGACCTGACCGTGGTGGGCAATCTTCGCACCACCGGCGACATCCAGGTCGAGGGCACGGTCGAGGGCGACATCCGCGCCCATCTGCTGACCGTCGGCGAATCCGCCACCATCCGGGGCGAGATCGTCGCCGACGACATCGTGGTCAACGGCCGGGTGATCGGCCGGGTGCGCGGGCTGAAGGTGCGCCTGACCTCGACCGCGCGGGTCGAGGGCGACATCATCCACAAGACCATCGCCATCGAATCGGGCGCCCATTTCGAGGGCTCGGTCCAGCGCCAGGAAGATCCGCTGGCCCAGGGCCGCCCCGCCGCCCTGGCCCCGCCGCTGAAGGCCGAGGCCATCGAGGCCCCCTGAGGGATCCAGGCCCCCTGAAAGATAGGGACCCGGGCGATCCGGCCCGGCTTCGTTTCGCAAGGCCCCGCCCGTCCCGGCGGGGCTTTCGCATGTCTCAGCCGATGGCGCGGCGATAGAGATGCCAGCTCGCATGGCCGAAGACCGGCAGCACCAGGAACAGCCCCAGGAACCCGGGCAGCATCGCAAGGAAGGTCCCGGCGCCGATCAGCGCGCCCCAGCCCAACATCAGCCAGGGATTCTCGCGCACCAGCGCGAAGCTGGTGATCATGGCGGTGACGTAATCCACGTCGCGGTCCAGAAGCATCGGCAGGCTGACCACGGTCAGCGCGAAGAGCAGCGCCGCGAAGCCCGCCCCCACCAGCGTCCCGGCCACCAGGAAGGCAAGCCCCTCGGGCGTGGCGAGGATGGCGAGCGAGGTCGAGACGTTGATCATCGCCGCCCGGCCCAGAAACAGCGCGAAGACCATATGCGCCAGAAAGTTCCAGAACAGGAAATAGACCACGATCACCGCCGCCATCGAGGGGATCTGGCGGTCCTTCTGCCGGAAGACCACGGCAAGGATGCCGCGCCGGTCCAGCGCCTCGCCCCGCTCCAGCCGGCGCGAGATCTCATAGAAGCCGCAGGCGATGAAGGGCCCCAGGATGGGAAAGCCCGCGGCTGCGGGCAAAGTCCACCAGATCCGGCCCTCGGCGGTCAGGGCCCAGACCACGAGCCAGCCCCCCAGCACATAGACCCCCGCGAAGAACAGCCCCAGAAGCGGCGCGCGACGAAAATCGCGCCAGCCCCGGACCAGCGCCTCGCGCAGGTCCGCCGGTTCAAGATGCCCGATCACGGGCGGATCGGCTTCCGCGTTCATGTCGGCTCCTCCTTTCGGGCAACCTATGTGCCGGGGGGGGCTTCACAAACATGTATTTTCAATGCGATTTATGTGCCGGGCCGGGGGCACCCGGGGGTCGCCGAAAGACGCGCGGTTGCGGATCAGGCCGCAGGGCCCCATTCCGCAGCCCGTTCGCAGAACCGGGGCCTGACAGAGCGATGGAAACCCCATGCGGTGGCCCCGGCGGATCCGGGATCGCGCAAATCGGCACGATCAGGGCAGGAACATGCTCTGTCTGAGGTGATTTTTCACGATGCCGGAAAAAATTTGAGCCGGAAGAAAGCTTGCCTGAAGAGGCTTCCGCCGCAAGACAGTCCCCTCCAAGGCCAGCCCGCCCTCAAGGTCACCCAGCCCCCAAAGGCCAGCCCGGAACAATTTGACCGCAGCCCGCCCAGGCGACCCTTGCCCAGCCACCCCGACCCGGGCCGCTTCACTCCTCGGCGTCGGCCCGGCTCTTGCCTGCCATGTCGAGCGCGAGCGTCGCCGCCATGAACCCGTCCAGATCACCGTCGAGCACGCCCTGCGTGTCCGAGGTCTCATGCCCCGTGCGCAGGTCCTTCACCATCTGGTAGGGTTGCAGCACATAGGACCGGATCTGGTTGCCCCAGCCCGCATCTCCCTTGGCGTCATGGGCCTCGTTGGTGGCGGCGCTGCGCCGGTCCAGCTCCATCTGGTAAAGCCGGGCCTTCAGCGCGTTCATCGCGATCTCGCGGTTCTGGTGCTGGGACTTCAGGGACGAGGTCACCACGATCCCGGTCGGGAAGTGGGTGATCCGCACCGCCGAGTCGGTCTTGTTGACGTGCTGGCCGCCCGCGCCCGAAGAGCGGAAGGTGTCGATGCGGATGTCCTTGTCCAGCACCTCGATCTCGATATTGTCGTCGACCACCGGATAGACCCAGACGCTGGCGAAAGAGGTCTGGCGCTTGTCGCCCGACCCGAAGGGCGAGATCCGCACCAGCCGGTGGACGCCGCTTTCGGTCTTCAGCCAGCCATAGGCATTGTGGCCCGAGACCTTGTAGGCCACCGACTTGATCCCGGCCTCTTCGCCCGGGGTTTCCGACAGCAGTTCCACCGTGAAGCCGCGCCGCTCGGCCCAGCGGGTGAACATCCGCGCCAGCATCTCGGCCCAGTCCTGGCTTTCGGTGCCGCCCGCGCCCGCGTTGATCTCAAGGAAGGTGTCGTTGGCGTCGGCCTCGCCGTTCAAGAGCGCCTCAAGCTCTTTCGAGGCGGCCACGTCGACCAGCGCCTTCAGCGCCTCCTCGGCCTCGGCGACCAGCGCCTCCTCGCCCTCGGCCTCGCCCAGTTCGATCAGCTCGACATTGTCGTTCAGCCCGGCCTCGATCAGCTTGTAGCCGTTGACCGCATCCATCAGCGCCTGACGCTCGCGCATCAGCTTCTGGGCCCGGGCGGGATCGTTCCACAGGTCGGGCTGTTCGATCAGGGCGTTGAATTCCTCAAGCCGGTGGGGCGCCGTCTCCCAGTCCATCCTTTGCGCCAGAAGGCCCAGGGATTTGCGGATCTGTTCGATATAGCCTTGCGTTTCGGCGCGCATCTTTCACCCTCTCGATCTTCGGTGAGGCTCATATCCCCTGCCCCGTTGCGAGACAAGAGCGCGGGGGCGCTCCGCGGGCGCTAGGGGGGGGGAGGGAAGGCTCAGTAAAGCCCGCCCGAGGACACCGTGCCGAAATCGGCCTTGCCAGGAATGACGACGGTCTCGCCCGTGGAGGTGGTCACCGATTCCGACCGCGCCCCGGCGGTTTCGCCATAGGCGTAAAGCGGCAGGTTCTGGCCCATCTCGAACCCGCCATCCACCAACGCGCCCATGCCGAAGATCGGATCCTCGCCCTCGCGGAAATATTCCGCCACCACATGGTCGCCGGTGGCATTGTCGGGCAGTCGCGCGCCGGTGAAACGGTCGATCTTCACGAAATAGCCGCCCGGGGGCACCTT
Organism: Pseudogemmobacter sonorensis; assembly: GCF_042762395.1. Classification (NCBI taxonomy): domain Bacteria; kingdom Pseudomonadati; phylum Pseudomonadota; class Alphaproteobacteria; order Rhodobacterales; family Paracoccaceae; genus Pseudogemmobacter; species Pseudogemmobacter sonorensis. Next base: position 109,231 of record NZ_JBEFZE010000007.1, on the reverse strand, counting down.
GAAGGCGGTGCCGCCATGCTTCTTGATCGCGGCGCGCATGAAGGTCTCGAACACCGGGCCGCAGGTGCCGCCGCCCGAGACGCTGCCAAGGCTTTGCGGCTGGTCGAAGCCGATATAGCAGCCCGCCACGATGTTCGACGTATAGCCGATGAACCACACATCCTTGGAATCGTTGGTGGTGCCGGTCTTGCCCGCCACCGGCACCGGCAGGTTGATGCCGCGCGCGGTGCCGCGCTTGACCACGCCCTCCATCATCGAGGTGAGCTGGTAGGCGGTGATCGCATCCATCACCCGCTCGCCCTTCGAGACCAGGGTGACGCCCGCGCCGCGCGGCAGTTCGGCCAGGGTGCAGTCCAGGCATTCGCGCCTGTCATGGACATAGACATTGCGCCCGTAGCGGTCCTGCACCCGGTCGACCAGCGTGGGCTCCACCCGCTCGCCGCCATTGGCGAACATGGCATAGGCCGCGACCATCTTGAACAGCGTCGTCTCCTGCGAGCCGAGCGCATTGGCCAGATAGGGCCCCAGCCGGTCGTAGACGCCGAACCTTTCGGCGTAGGAGGCGACGACATCCATGCCGATCTCTTCGGCCAGGCGGACGGTCATCAGGTTCCGGCTCTGCTCGATCCCGGTGCGCAGGGGCGTCGGGCCATAGAAGCGGTTCGAGGCGTTCTTGGGCGTCCACAGCCCCTGGGGCGTGTTCACCTCGATCGGCGCGTCGATCACGATCGTCGCCGGGGTGAAGCCGGAATCCAGCGCTGCGGCATAGACGAAGGGCTTGAAGGACGATCCGGGCTGGCGCATCGCCTGGGTGGCGCGGTTCCAGATCGAATGCTGGTAGGAAAAGCCCCCCTGCATCGCGATCACCCGGCCGGTGTTCACATCCATCGCCATGAAGGCGCCCTGCACCAGCGGCACCTGGCGCAACGTCCAGCGCATGAAGCCGCCGTCGCTGTCGCGGGTCATGCGGCGGACATGGACCACGTCGCCGGGTTTGAAATTGTCGTGGAAGCTGCCGCGCATCCATTCGATGTCGTTGCGCGGGACCACCTGCGGCTCGGCCCCGGTCTCGGTCACGCCCTCGATGCCGATCCGCATCTCGCGGTCGCCCACCTCGCGCACCACGGCGACGAACCAGCCGTCGATGTCGCGCGCGACCTCGACCGAGGCCAGCGCGGCGCGCCAGGCCTCTTCGCTTTCCAGCGCCTCGGCGGGGATGGTCTCGCCGGTGCCGCGCCAGCGGCCGAGGCCGCGGTCATAGCGTTCCAGCGCGCTGCGCAGCGCGCGTTCCGCCTCGCGCTGCAATTCGGGGTCGATGGTGGCGCGGATGGTCAGGCCGCCGTTGTAGAATTCGTCGCGCCCGAAATCGGCCGAAAGCTGGCGGGCGATTTCCTCGGTGAAATAGCTGCGGTCGGGCAGCGCGTCGCGGAAGGACGGGTAGTCGCCGCTCTGCACCGTCCTCAGGGGCAGTTCGCGCTCGGCCAGATAGGTGGCCTCGTCGATATAGCCGTTGTCCCACATCTCGCGCAGGACGTAGTTCCGGCGCCAGACCGCATCGTCATACTGGCGCACCGGATGCAGGTTGCCCGGCCGTTGCGGCAGCGCGCCCAGATAGGCGGCCTCGCCCGGGGTCAGCTCGTCCAGGGTCTTGTTGAAATAGGTCTGCGCCGCCGCCGCCACGCCGTAGCTGTTCAGGCCGAGGAAGATCTCGTTGAGGTAGATCTCAAGGATGCGATCCTTCGACAGCGTCTCGACCAGCCGGGTGGCCAGGATGATCTCGCGGATCTTGCGCTCGATCCCGCGGGTGCCGCGCCGCTCGCCCGAGAGCAGCATGTTCTTCATCACCTGCTGCGGGATGGTCGAGGCGCCGCGCAGGTCCTGCCCGCGCGAGACCACCGCGTCGCGCAGGGCCGAGATCATGCCCCCCGCGTCATAGCCGGCATGGGTGTAGAAATGCTTGTCCTCGGCCGAGATGAAGGCCTGTTTCACGAGGTCGGGAATATCCTCGGCCGGGACGAACAGCCGCCGCTCGCCGTTGTTGACGAATTCGTCGAGGATCCGGCCCTCGCCGGTATAGATGCGGCTGATGGTCGAGGGGGCATAGCCCGCCAGCACCTCATGGCTGGGCAGGTCGCGCGAATACATCCAGAAGATCGCGCCGATGGTCAGCGCGCCGAAGAAGATGCCCAGCGTGACCGCCGTGAAAATCGCCCCGAAGAACGCGCCGATGAATCGCAGCACTTCCAAACGTCCCCTTTGTCAGGCCCCTGCTATACCAGAGGGTCTTGCTGCTCGAAACCCCGCCGCGGGCCGGATCGGGCGGGATTGGCGGGATCACGCAGGCGAGATCACGCAGGATTGTGGCCCCCCCCGGGGAGGTCGCCATCAGTCCCCGCGCGCGGCGCGGATCGCCAGATCCTCGGCCGCCCAGTCCAGAAGCCCCGCCCGCAGCGCCTCGGCCATGCGGGCGCGCCAGTCGGGATCGGTCAGCCGCCGCAAATCGCGGGCCGAGGACATGAAGCCCAACTCGATCAGGATCGAGGGAATGTCTGGCGATTTCAGCACCGAGAAGCCGCCGCTCTGGCGTGGCTTGCGGTGCATGCGCAGATCCGCCCCGGTGATCGCGGTCTCCAGCGCCAGCGCCAGCCGCTCGGTCCGGGGGCGGGTTTCGGTCCGGGCCATGTCCATCAGGATCGTTGCCACCACGTCGTCCTGGTCCGAAAGGTCGATCCCGGCCAGAAGGTCGTCGCGCTCATGCCGTTCGGCCAGCGCGCGCGAGGCCTCGTCGCTGGCCTCTTCTGACAGGGTGTAGAGCGTGGCGCCCTGCGCCTCGCCCTCGGCCAGGGCATCGGCGTGAAGCGACAGGAAGACATGCGCGCCCGCCTCGCGCGCGACCGAGATCCGGGTCTCCAGCGGCACGAAGACATCCTCCTCGCGCGTCATGACCACGCGAAAGCGGCCGTCGCGCAACAGATGCTCCTTCAACTCGCGCGCGAAGGACAGCATCAGGTCGGCCTCCTTCAGCCCGTCCTTCTCGGCGCCGGGGTCGATGCCGCCATGGCCGGGGTCGAGGACGACGACGAAGGGCCCCTCGCCGCGCGCGGCGGGCCTGGGCAGATCGGCGGCATCGGGCAGGCGCCATTCCTCGGGCTCGGGCAGCGCGGCGGCGGCGGCGAAAGCGCCGGGATCGGCGGGCGAAAGCCGCAGCCGCACCTCGGCGCCGGCGCCCGAATGCTGGGCGCCGGTGCGCATCTCGGCCAGGTCGGCCAGATAGGGGCCGTCCAGTTCCAGCACCAGCCGCGACCAGCCCGCGCGGAAGGTGCCCGCCCGCAGCGTCACCGCCCGGGGCGCGGGCAGGCTCAGGCGCTCGATCCCGCTCCAGTCCACCTCGCGCATGTCGAGGATCAGCCGCGGCGGCGCATCCAGCACGCGCACCCGCCAGGGCACCGGCTGGCCGATGCCCAGATCGAGCGCCAGCCCCCGCCCCTCGGCCCGGATCGAGGAGGCCTGGGCGTCGAACCGCGCCAGCGCCGAAAGGCCCGTGCCGCCGTCTGCGGGGCCCGCTCCCGAAGATCCGGCATCAGGGAGGCCGACATCAGGGGGGCTGGCATCGGCGGTTCCGGCGTCAGAGGGCCCCGCCCCCTCGGCGCCCGCGACCGTCGGCGCGAAGGCCATCAGCATGCAAAGGAAAATCGCCTTGAGCCGCCCCATTCCCGCCCCGTCCTGTCGCCCGCGTCCCGTCGCCGGGGCCTGCCGTCTTTTCGTTTCGTTGCGGGACGCCCGCCCCCCGGCGCCACCCCCGGGAAATCCCGTCCCGGCGGATCCGGCGGCCTTCGCGCCGACTATCCGGCAAGGCGCGCGCGAAGTCCATTCAACTCGGCGCGGTCCCCCGTCCTAGCCCCCAGCCCGCCGCCCGGCCATGAAGGCCTTGAGCCGCGCGAGCCCCTCGACGATATCCTCGGTGCCGCGCGCATAGGAGAACCGCAGCCAGCGGGCGCCGCGCCTGGGGTCGAAGTCGAGCCCCGGCGTCACCGCCACCCCGGCCCGGTCCAGGATCTCGGCCGCGAAGGCCAGGCTGTCGGCGGTCAGTTCCGACACATCGGCATAGATGTAGAAGGCCCCGTCCGGCGGCGCGATCCGCTCGAACCCCGCCTCCTTCAGCCCGGCCAGCATCAGACGGCGGTTTTCGGCATAGACGGCGCGGTTGGCCTCCAACTCGTCGATGCAATCCAGCGCGGCCAGCGCCGCGACCTGGCTGACATGGGGCGGGCAGATGAACATGTTCTGCGCCAGCCGCTCGACCCGGCGGACCTGGTCCTCGGGGACCACCATCCAGCCGATGCGCCAGCCGGTCATCGAGAAATATTTCGAGAAGCTGTTGATCACCCAGGGGCTGTCCGAGATTTCCAGCGCGCTGACCGCGCGGTCGCCGTAATGCAGGCCGTGGTAGATCTCGTCCGAGACGAAGGGGATGCCCCGCCCCTCGGCCCAGCCGACCAGCGCCGAAAGCGCGCCATGGTCCAGCATCGTGCCCGAAGGGTTCCCGGGCGAGGCGACGATCAGCCCGTCGAGGTCGTGGCCCTCAAGATCGGCGGGGACGGGCTGCAGGCGGTTCTCGACGCTGGCCTGGATGCCGACGGGCGTCAGCGACAGCGCGCGCAGGATCTGGCGGTAGCTGGGATAGCCAGGCTCGCCCAGGCCCACCCGCGCACCCGCGTCGAAAAGCGCCGTGAAGGCCAGCAGGAACGCACCCGAAGAGCCCGGCGTCACCACCACCCGGCCGGGATCGAGGTCCACGCCATACCAGCGCGCGTAAAGCCGCGCGATGCCTGCGCGCAGTTCCGGCAGGCCAAGCGCCACCGTATAGCCAAGCGGCCGGTCCAGCGCCGAGGCCAGCGCGCGCCGCGCGCCCTCGGGCGCGGGGGTGCCGGGCTGGCCCACCTCCATATGCACGATATGGCGGCCCGAGGCCTCGGCCAGCCGCGCGCGCTCCATCACATCCATCACGATGAAGGGATCGACATCGCCTCTTTGCGAACCCTGCCTTGATCTGCCCATCATCCGCCCCTTATGGTCCGTCCTGCTTCCCGCTGCCGCCTGACTGCCTTCCGGCGGGGCGGTTGGTCAACCCCGGATCAGGATAAACCGACCATGCGCCCTTGCCTTTCCCTTGCCGCCGCCCTGCTCATCTCGGGCGCCGCCCTGCTGCCTTTCGCTGGGGCGCGGGCCGGGGGGCTTCTGGACATGACCGGGGAAGAGCGCGCGGCCTTCAACGATGCGGTGCGGGCCTATCTTCTGGAAAACCCCGAGGTGCTGCTTGAGGCGATGTCGGTGCTTCAGGTCCGCGAGGAGGCCCTTGCGGCCGAGCGCGACCTGCTGCTGGTCGAAGAGCATCGCGCGTCGATCTTCGAAAGCGCGGACGACTGGTCGGGCGGCAATCCGCAGGGCGATCTGGTCGTGGTCGAATTCATGGATTACCGCTGCGGCTACTGCCACCAGGCCTATGACGAGGTGCATGAGCTGGTGGCCTCGGACGGAAATATCCGCTTCGTTCTCAAGGAATTGCCGGTTCTTGGCGATGCTTCGGTGATGATCTCGAAATTCGCCATCGCGGTGCGGCAGCTTCATGGCGACGCGGCCTACAAGGCGGCGCATGACGCGCTGTTCTCGTTGCGCGGCGCCGCCGATCTGGCGACGCTGGAGCGGCTGGCGGCGGAACTGGGCCATGAGCCGGGCCCGATCATGGCCAGGATGCAGGATCCGGCGGTGCAGGCGGTGATCGACCGGAACTATGCCCTGGCCGGCGCCCTGGAACTGAGCGGGACGCCCACCTTCGTCATCGGCGAGGCGCTGGTGCGCGGCTATGTGGCGCTGGACGGGCTGCGCCAGATCGTCGCGGCGGAACGGCTGGACGGCTGATCGCGGGGGGCCCTCGGCGGCGCCTTACTGCGCCGCCTGGCTCGCGGCGGCGGCTTCGGCGGCGTCGATCTCTTCAGCGCGCTTCTCGACCAGTTCGACGATATGGTCGATCATCTCGGCATTCGACATCTTGTGGCTTTGCTTGCCGGCCATATAGACCATGCCGTTGCCCTTGCCCGAGCCGCCGCCGGTGAAGCCGATGTCGGTCATCAGCGCCTCGCCCGGGCCGTTCACCACGCAGCCGATGATCGACAGCGACATCGGCGTCTTGATATGTTCCAGCCGCTGCTCCAGCGCCTCGACGGTCTTGATCACGTCGAACCCCTGCCGCGCGCAACTGGGGCAGGAGATGATCTGCACCCCCCGCGTGCGCAGGCCCAGCGATTTCAGGATCTCGTATCCGACCTTGACCTCTTCCACCGGATCGGCCGAGAGGCTGACGCGGATGGTGTCGCCGATGCCGAACCACAACAGCGAGCCCAGCCCGATCGCCGATTTCACCGTGCCCGCGACCAGCCCGCCCGCCTCGGTGATGCCAAGATGGATCGGCGCGTCGGTGGCGGCGGCAAGCTGCTGATAGGCGGCGGCGGCCAGGAACACGTCCGAGGCCTTCACCGAGATCTTGTATTCGTGGAAATCGGCGTCCTGCAAAAGCTTGATATGGTCGAGCCCGGATTCCACCATCGCATCCGGGCAGGGCTCGCCATATTTCTCAAGCAGGTGACGCTCCAGCGAGCCCGCATTCACCCCGATGCGGATCGAGCAGCCGTGGTCCTTCGCCGCCTTCACCACCTCGGCCACGCGCCGCGCATCGCCGATATTGCCGGGGTTGATGCGCAGGCAGGCCGCGCCCGCCTCGGCCGCCTCGATGGCGCGCTTGTAGTGGAAATGAATGTCGGCGACGATGGGCACCGGACTTTCGCGGGTGATCTGGCGCAGCGCCGCGGTCGATTCCACATCCGGGGCCGAGACCCGGACGATATCGGCCCCCGCCGCCGCCGCGCGGCTGATCTGGTCCAGCGTGGCCGCCACATCGGGGGTCAGGGTGTTGGTCATGGTCTGCACCGTGATCGGCGCGTCGCCCCCCACCGGGACCGAGCCCACCATGATCTGACGGCTCTGGCGGCGCTCGATGTTGCGCCAGGGACGAATGGGGTTGAGACTCATGCTCCGGTCACTCCGAGGAACGTCTGGCACGATAGATAGACGCGAAGCCCCCGCGCGGCAACCGGCGGGGGCATCCGATCAGCGGAAGGTGACGCGGCGCATCGCTGGCCCCGGGCCGGATCGGCCCCGACCCAGGATCGGGCCGGACCGTGTCCCGGCCCGCGCCCCATCAAAGGGCCCAGGCCGACAGGCCCCGGCCCGCAAGCCCTAGTTGGTGGAAACCGCCGAAGAAGCATCGGCGGTCATGATCCGCTCAAGATCGCGGTCGCGGGCCTGGTCGGCCTCGGCGAAGCTGTCGGTCAGGGCCTCGGCGGAAAGCGCAATGTCCTTGACCACATTGGCGCCGGGGGCGGCCGGGCCGTAGGTCTCGCCATTGACGACGAAATAGACCCCGCCGGAATTGCCGGTGCGCAGCCGCGCCGGTTCCTCAAGCGCGGGCACCGCGAAACGCTCGCCCGCGTCGAGGATCTTTTCCAGCAGCACCGTGCCGTCGGCCGATACGATCCGCACCCAGGCCGGGCGCACCGCAAGCACCTCGACCCCGGGCTTGACCTCGGCGGTGACCTGAACGTCACCCCCCGCCAGCGCCTCGGCGACGGCGGCGTCGATACCGCCCGCCGCCACGCCGGACACGGTCGAGCCGCCCGCGCGCGGATCGATCGCAGCGATCGGGCCGTTGCGCGAGGTCAGGACCGGCACATCCAGCGCCTCGGGGCGGTAGAGGCGGTCGGCGGCATCGCTGGAAGTCCCCGGCACGGCGGCCGCCGCGGCCCCGGCATCGGCCATATCGGTCCCTCCCTGGGTTCCGACCGGGGCGGCGGGCCAGCCGCTTGGTTGCAGCGGGTCGATCGAGACCACCACCGAAGGCGCCTGATCCACCGGGGCAAGCTGAACGCGCTGCACCTCTTGCAACAGCGACCAGCCGCCGTAGCCGATGGCGCCGATCAGCACGACCAGCACGCCGAGCGAGCCGAGCGCGCCGGGCTCGATCCGGCTGAGCACCGATTCACCCTTGGGGATGAAGGCGGCGCTGGCCAGCGGATCGGCCTGTTCGTTGCGCACCCGCACCTGGGCCGCCCGCGCGGGCGCCGCGCCCGCCGACATGCCATGGGCCGGGGTGAAGCCCGCCTCAAGGCAGAAGCGGCGGAAGGCCTCGTCCGGGTCCATGCCCAGATAGCGCGAATAGGACCGCACATAGCCCGCGATGAAGCCCGGGCTTTCGAAGGCCGAGACATCGGCATTCTCGATGGCGGCGATATAGGTCGCCTTGATCTTCAGCTCGCGCTGAACATCCAGAAGCGATTTTCCAAGCGTGGCGCGTTCGCCCCGCATCAGGTCGCCCAGACGAAGATCGAAATCATCGAAGCCCTTCGGCTTCTCGTCTTCCGCTGCCTGAGGTTTTGACCTCCAGCCGATCATGCGAAACCTGTCCCTTGAGGTGCCTGCTTTTTGTCCCGGTGATGCCGCCGGGGCGACTCACCGGAAGTCGTATTGCGGAGACGCTAGCACAGGGCAAGCGGTTTTGCACATGCAGGATGGCTCAGGCCGAGGCTTCGGCGCGATTCAGCGCACAATGGCCCCAAAGGCTGTCGAGCGCCCGCACCAGCGCGTCCGTCTCGGCCGGGCCATGCACCGGAGAGGGGGTGAAACGCAGCCTTTCGGTGCCGCGCGGCACGGTGGGGAAGTTGATCGGCTGCACATAGATGCCGAACTGCTCAAGCAGCATGTCCGACAGCATCTTGCAATGGATGGGGTCGCCGACATGGACGGGCACAATATGTGACCCGTTGTCGATGATCGGCAGGCCAAGGCCGCGCAGCCGCAGCTTCAGCGCCGCCGCCTGCGCCTGGTGGCGTTCGCGCAGGGCCCGCCCGCCCGCGCCCTTCAGGAAGCGGATCGAGGCCGCCGCCCCCGCCGCCACCACCGGCGGCAGCGAGGTGGTGAAGATGAAGCCCGGCGCATAGGAGCGCACCGCATCCACCATCTTCGCACTTGCAGCGACATAGCCGCCGAAGACGCCGAAGGCCTTGCCCAGGGTGGCGTTGACGATGTCGATGCGGTGCATCTGGCGGTCGCGCTCGGCCACGCCCGCGCCGCGCGGGCCATACATGCCCACGGCATGGACCTCGTCCAGATAGGTCAGCGCGCCGAATTCCTCGGCCAGGTCGCAGACCTGCCTGATCGGGCCGAAATCGCCGTCCATGGAATAGACCGATTCAAAGGCGATCAGCTTGGGCGCCGCCGGATCGTCTGCCTCAAGCAGTTCGCGCAGATGGTCGAGGTCGTTGTGGCGGAAGACCCGCTTCTCGCCGCCGTAGCGGCGCACGCCCTCGATCATCGAGGCGTGGTTGAGCGCGTCGGAATAGATGATCAGCCCGGGAAAGATCAGCCGCAGCGTGGAAAGCGTGGCGTCGTTGGCGATATAGGCCGAGGAAAAGACCAGCGCCGCCTCCTTGCCGTGCAGGTCGGCGATCTCGGCCTCCAGCCGCTTGTGCCAGACCGTGGTGCCCGAGATGTTGCGCGTGCCGCCCGATCCGGCGCCGGTGGCGTCCAGCGCCTCGTGCATGGCGGCCAGCACCTCGGGGTTCTGGCCCATGCCCAGATAGTCGTTGCCGCACCAGACGGTGATCTCGCGCTCGGATCCGTCGGGGCGGGTCCAGACCGCCTTGGGAAACTGGCCGCGACGACGCTCGATGTCGATGAAGGTGCGGTAGCGCCCCTCGTCATGCAACCGTCCGAGGGCCCGGTCGAGAGCGGCAGAGTAATCCATGGGTCGCGTCCTCACGTCTTTGTGCGGGCCAGTTCATCATGCGGGCCGGTGGTGTTTATATCAATTCTAAACCCGCTGACCATCCCCGCCCTTGACCTGCATCAAGACCGGGCCAGGAAACAGAGGGCGAATTGTCGCCCCCCATATATAGCTTTTCCCCTGCCGGTGGTTTTCCGCGCCGGAGCGGTTTCCCGAACGTGAATACATGCCGAAGCGTTTTGCTGTCGGCGGTCTCCGGTGCAGTTGCGCCTTCGCGCCCCCCGGATTCCGTCCGCGGATGTCGGAAGAGCGCGACCCGCCTCAGAAGGCCCGGTCTTCCCGGCCAGTCTTTGGGCAAAGTCTTCCGGGCTCATTCGGTGATGCAATGGCGCCAATGTCGGCTCCGGGATCGGGTGGCCGGGGATCAGTCTCGAAAGACTCGTTTTTTCGGGCCGACATCAGAGATCAATTTCCGAGAACCATACGCCGGGGTCCTTCTCCGAAGGCCAATCTCCGGGGGCCAGCCTTCGCGAGATCGCCGCCGAAGGCGCCGCGCGACACGGGGCGAAACATCCCGGACGCCCCTCCCGACGCCCCTCCCCCGGCCCGCCCGCCGCTCAGGGCCGGGTTTCGACCTCAAGCACGATCTCGCAGGCCGCGCCGCCGCTCCGGGCCGCCTCGCAGGCTTTCAGCGCCTCGGCCGCCGCCGTGTCGGCATCGGGCAGTTCCGACAGCGCCACCGCCGAGGCCACCGGCTTGCCCGCGCGGATCAACCCCTCGGCCGGCGCCACCGCCAGCGCGGCATGGCCCGCGCCGCCCTGCACGAAGACCGCGAGCGCCTGGTCGTTCACCAGCACCAGCCGCAGCAGCGCCAGTTCCTCCGCCGTCAGGAAATCGCGCGGATGCAGCGTGACCGTGGATTTCCCCAGTTCCGCCGTCTCGACCGCATCCGCCTGCCCCGAGGCCGACACCGTTCCAAGGGCAAGCGCCAGCGCGGCGCCGATCATCGCAAACCGTTTCATCAGACCCTCCTCTTCAGGTCACACCCCATATACAGGCGGCAGCATATGCCAATTTCCACCCCCGCGTCCCGGTTCCGCCCATCCGGTCCGGGCCGGACGGCCCCGGTCGGGCGGCCGCGCGCACTGGCCCGCCCGGCCATAGCCGATCCCGGCGGCTCTGGACAGTGCCCGCGCGCCTGTTACGTTCGCGCCCACAACACGAAAAGGAGAAGGCCGATGGCCCCTCAACCCGAAGCGGCGGCGCGGATCGACGCCGTTCTTGCCCGTATCGACGCCGACCTGCCCGAGGCGCTGGAGCGCCTGCTGGCGCTTTTGCGCATTCCCTCGATCTCGACCGATCCCGCCTTCGCCGCCGATTGCACCCGCGCGGCCGGGCATCTGGTCGAGGATCTCGCCGCGCTCGGCTTCAGGGCGGAACTGCGCCCCACCCCGGGCCATCCGATGGTCGTCGCCCATGCGGGGGAGGAAGAGGCGGGCGGCCGCCACATCCTGTTCTACGGCCATTACGACGTGCAGCCGGTCGATCCCCTGAACCTGTGGAACCGCGATCCCTTCGACCCGGCGGTCGAGGAAACCGCCAAGGGCCGGGTGATCCGGGGGCGCGGCGCCTCGGACGACAAGGGCCAGCTCATGACCTTCGTCGAGGCCTGCCGCGCCTGGAAGGCGGTCCATGGCCGCCTGCCCGGCCGGATCACCATCTTCCTTGAGGGCGAGGAGGAATCCGGCTCGCCCTCGCTGATCCCCTTCATGCGCGAGAACGCGGCCGAGCTTTCGGCCGATATCGCGCTGATCTGCGACACCGGGCTTTACGACGACGAGACCCCCGCGATCACCACCATGCTGCGCGGTCTCGCCAAGACCGAATTCACCGTCCATGCCGCGAATCGCGACCTGCATTCGGGGATGTATGGCGGCGTGGCGCGCAATCCGCTGACGGTGCTGGCCAGGATCCTGGGCAATCTGCATGACGAGAACGGGCGCGTCACCGTGCCGGGCTTCTACGACGGCGTGGACGAGCTTCCCGATGCGCTGCGCGCGCAATGGCAGGCGCTGGCCTTCGACCATGCGAAATTCCTGGGCGATGTCGGCCTGTCGATCCCGGCGGGCGAGGTGGACCGCACCCCGCTTGAGATGATCTGGTCGCGCCCCACCGCCGAGGTGAACGGGCTTTGGGGCGGCTACAACGGCGCGGGCTTCAAGACCGTGCTTCCGGCCGAGGCCCATGCGAAAGTCTCGTTCCGGCTGGTCTGGCGGCAGGAGCCGGAGAAGGTGGTCTCGGCCTTCCGCGCCTGGCTCGAGGCGCAGCTTCCCGGCGATGTCACCGTGGAATGGCACGACGAGATCACCGGCAGCCCCGCTTCGGTGATGGAGATCGGCGACCCGGCCTTCGAGGCCGCCCGCGCCGCCCTCACGCAGGAATGGGGCAAGCCCGCCGCCTTCATCGGCTCGGGCGGGTCGATCCCGATCGCGGGCTATTTCAAGACCATCCTCGGCATGGATTCGATGCTGATCGGCTTTGCCCGCGACGACGACGGCATCCATTCCCCGAACGAGAAATACGATCTGGAATGCTTCCATCGCGGCATCCGGTCCTGGGCGCGGGTGCTGGCGGCGATCGCATGAGCGCGATCATCCGCACCGCCCGGGCCGGGGACGAAGCCGCCTGGCGGAGGCTTTGGGCCGAATATCTGGCGTTCTACGGCGTCGATCTGGCGCCCGGCGTCACCGATCTGACCTGGGGGCGGATCCTCGATCCGGCCTCGGCCCTGTCGATGCGCCTGGCCTTCGCGCCGGGGGGTGATGGCGGGGGCGAGGGGCAGGACGAGGGGGCGATGCTGGGCTTTGCCACCCATCACAGCCATTGCTCGACCTGGGTCGCGGGCGAGGATTGCTACCTGGAGGACCTGTTCGTCGCCCCCGGCGCGCGCGGCCAGGGCCTGGGCCGGGCGCTGATCGACGATCTGGCGGCGCTGGCGCGGGCGCGCGGCTGCCATCGGCTTTATTGGCATACCGACGAGAAGAACGCCCGGGCGCGGGCGCTCTACGACAGCTATTGCGAAAGCGACGGGCATATCCGCTATCGCTTCCGGCTGTAGCGGCGGTCCGCGCCTGGCGGCGGAACCGGAGCGGCGCGCGCCCCGCTTCGGCCTTTCCCGACCCGAGGATCGGGCCCGCGCGCGGTGGCGGTGAGTCGGGAACACGGGTCGCAAGCTCGGCCTACCGCTGGCCACGATCAGGCGGCTGAAAAAGCGGCAACGCGGCATGGAAGGCAGAGGAACAGATCCGAAAACGCCAGGAAATCCAATGCTTCCGGCCGGGCTGCACCAGTCGAGGAAGCGTTTCCGCCGCAACGCGGGCCGAAACCTTCCCGGCAGCCTGTGGCGCGCATTGCGTCAGGCGCCCCCCGGCACGGCCCACCAGCGCCATCGCAGCCTTCCACAGGCAACCGCCGATGGCTGCCCCGGATCTGCGAAGATAAATGAAAGTGGCGCGGTTGACGGGGCTCGAACCCGCGACCCCCGGCGTGACAGGCCGGTACTCTAACCAACTGAGCTACAACCGCGCATACGCTGCGGGATCATCTGGAAGCAAGTGGCGCGGTTGACGGGGCTCGAACCCGCGACCCCCGGCGTGACAGGCCGGTACTCTAACCAACTGAGCTACAACCGCCCTTGCTTCCCGGCGAACCGGGCGTGGAGGGGTAGATACTTGGGGTCGCGGGGCACGTCAAGCGCCGCCCGGCGAAATAATTCGGGATCGGGAGATCGGGGCATCCGGCCCGATCCGCCGCCGCCTTGGCGGATGAAACCGGCCCACCGGCGACCTGCCCTGCGGACCGACCCCCAAGACCGGGGCCCCAGACCCGGCCCCGGAACACCCGGCCCAAACCACCCGGGCCAAAGACGCGAGGGCCCGGGATCGGGGCCCCGGGACGTCAGCGCTCCGGCGCGGGAATGAATTCCTGGTCGTCCCCCGGCGGCAGGCTGAAGCGGCCATGCGCCCAGTCCCCGGCGCGCCAGGCCTCTTTCGCGGCATCTATCCGCTCTTTCGACGAGGCGACGAAATTCCACCAGATATGGCGCGGCCCGTCCATCGTGGCGCCGCCCAGAATCATCACCCGCGCGCCTCGGTCGCCCGCCCGGACCGAGACCCGGTCGCCGGGGCGGAAGACCAGCATCCGCCCGGCCTCGAAGCTCTGCCCGCCCGAGGTGACCTCGCCGGTCAGGACATAGACGCCTCGGTCCTCGTGGTTGTCGGGCAAGGGGATCGCCGCGCCGGGGTCGAGCAGCGCATCGGCGTAGAACACCTCGGACGGCATCTCCAGCGGCACGCGCGCGCCCCAGGCCTCGCCCAGGATCAGCCGCAGCTTCTTGCCCTCGCCCTCCAGCTCGGGCAGATCTGGCTTGCCGACATGGACGAAACCGGCTGGATCGTCCTCGCGGTCCTTCGGCACCGCAAGCCAGGTCTGAAGGCCGAACATCGACATCGGCGCGCGCCGCGCCGCGCCGTCGGTGCGCTCGGAATGGCTGATGCCGTAGCCCGCCATCATCCAGTTGACCGCGCCCGGCTCGATCCACTGGTCGGTGCCCAGGCTGTCGCGGTGATGCAGCCGCCCCTTCAGCAGATAGGTGACGGTGCCCAGGCCGATATGGGGATGGGGGCGCACGTCGATGCCCTCGCCGGTCAGGAATTCGGCCGGGCCCATCTGGTCGAAGAAGATGAAGGGGCCGACCATCTGGCGCTGCGCCGAGGGCAGCGCACGGCGCACCTCGAACCCGCCGAGGTCGCGGGCGCGGGGGACGATGACGGTTTCGATCGCGTCGACCTGGTCGCCGATCGGGATCGAGGGGTCGAGAATGGGGTTCCAGCTCATCAGGTGCCTCCTTCCGGTTCGCCTGACAGATGTAGCGCGAATCCGCTTGCGCAAGAATGCCGGGCCGCGCCATGGCATATGTGCGATTTCGCACACATCTCCGCCTTGGGCCCGGATCCTGTGCCCGATCGCCCGAAGTCGCGGGCCTGCCGGGCGGCATGGGACAGCGGTCGCTGCAGGATCCGGCGGGTGCGGGTCACCTTGGGGACGGGGCGCCTCGCTGCCATACGTCGGCAGATGGCGGAGGCCGGGGTGCCGATGGCGGAAATCAGCCAATATCCCGGGCGCTGGAATACGCGGATCGCCGCCTCTTTCCCTGCCCGATTCCCGCCACAGCATCTGTCGAAAGCGGCGGGAGCTGTCGGGCTTCGCAGAGGCGCGAAAGGTTTGGCGCCTCCTGGCGATGGACGCAGGACCCAAATAAATCATCAAAGTTTTTGGTGGGTGGTGAGGGGCTCGAACCCCCGACATCCTCGGTGTAAACGAGACGCTCTACCAACTGAGCTAACCACCCCAGGGGCGCAAGGCCGCCCCGACAGGCCTGCGGGCGGCGAAGCGGATCCTGCGCGGCAAAAGGCCCGGGCCGTGCCGTCGGTTCGCTGTCGCCACGGGCCGGGTGGATACCCTCGCACCGCGCGCGGCGCAAGCCCCGATACACCGGGGCGGTCCCGCAAGGCGCGCGGGCCTCGGAGGCATGATCCGCGGCAGCTTTGCGAGACCCCCGCCATCGGCCTCGCAAGGGGCCTCATGCGTCTAGGGACGCCCGAAGGGGTTGGTGGCGCGGGACATCTACCCTTCGCAGAGGAAGGACCGCGACGCAGCGGCGGCGCGGGCCCTTTCGGCCTCGGCCGCCGCGCCGCCTTCGGCAAGGGTTTGCGCGGCGGGTGGCACAGGGGCGCAGGCGCGGGCTTGCGGGGCTTGACGGCACGGCTCTCGGTGGGATGATCGCAACCATGGCAGGCGCGCAGATTCCAGAGAGATCGTTCCGGCAAGGCGGCTCGTTCCGGCAAGATGGACCGTTCCAATCGGGCGGATCACTCCGGCTCCCGGCGCTTTTGCGTCGGCGAGGCCCGGGCCCGGCGGCCCGGTTGCGGGGGCCCTCCCCCTCCCGCCTCGCTTGCGTCCTGGCGCTTTCCGCCTTGCCGTTCTGGCCCGGCACCGCCGTCGCCCAATCCCTGCCGACAGACGCCGCAGAAACCCCGACCGCCGAGACCGACTGCGTGATCCTGGTCCATGGCCTGGCCCGCAGCGAAACCTCGCTTCTGATCATGGAGGCGGCGCTTGAGGCCCAGGGCTATCTGGTGGTGAACCACGGCTACCCCTCGACCCAGGCCGGGATCGCCGAACTGACCGGAAGCCTGACCGGGGCGCTGGCGCGATGCGGCGCGGCGCGGGTCCATTTCGTGACCCATTCGATGGGCGGGATCCTGGTGCGCAGCCTGCTGGCGCAGGGCCATCCGGCGAATCTGGGGCGGGTGGTGATGCTCGCGCCGCCCAACCGGGGCTCGGAACTGGTGGACCGGATGGGCGAGATCGGCGCCTTCGAATGGATCAACGGGCCTGCGGGGCTGGAACTGGGCACCGGGCCCGAGGACCTGCCCGCCCGCCTGCCGCCGGTGGATTTCGAGCTTGGGGTGATCGCGGGCAGCCGCTCGATGAACCCGGTCTATTCGGGGATGATCCCGGGGGTGGACGACGGCAAGGTCTCGGTCGAGAGCACCCGGGTCGAGGGGATGGCGGCGCATCTGACCCTGCCCGTCACCCATACCTTCATGATGCTCAGCCCCGAGGTGATCGCCCAGACCACCATCTTCCTGCGCCATGGCCGGTTCGCGCCAGCCCTCGACCTGGGCAGCGCGATCGAGATCACGCTGGGCGCCCAGCCCGGGGCGCTGTTCCGCTAGGCAGCGGCGCACAGACTGGGCCGCTTGGGCAAGGCCGCGTGGACAAAGCCGCTTGGGCAAGGGCGGGGGCGTTCCCCCCGCCGCGCGCCATGCGCAAGCGCAGGGGCGAAGGATGGAACCCCTCTCGACCGGCAATGATAGCGCAATGCAGCGGCGGAAGGTGTTCGGAAAATCACCGCGCCCAAGGTGCCGCGCAGTGCCGGAGGGGCGCGCGGCTGGAAGTCTCAAGCAACATTTCCCGAGGCCGCACGACAGCGAATGCGCACAAAGGGCATGCGACGGGCAGGAGGCGCCCACAGTGCCGAACGGGGATGCGGCGGGTAGATCTCAGGCAGCATCTCGCGGGGCCGCATGGCAGCGAATGCGCACAAAGGGCATGCGACGGGCAGGAGGCGGCCCTGCCCCTGATGTGCCGCAAGGGCACGTAGGCAAGGTCTCCAGGGGCGTCGCGCAGGGCCGCATTGTGGTGGATTGGCGAAAGGCGTAGGACGAGACTGACGAGAGGGCAAGATCGGGCCCATCGGGAAGGGGCTGGCCCGGGCGCGGGTCGTTCGGCCCCGGATCTTCGCGACGCGCGGGGGGCGGGCGAAGGGCAAACTTCCGCTCCCCTGCCCTCGCGCATCGTCTGGCGAGTCTCGGAGGCGAGGTCTGACCGGGGCCTTCCGCCTGCGCCCCTTCCCGACCAAGGCCGCTCCCGGCAGGTCGCGCGCGCCCCCCTGGCCCGGGCGCCAAGGCCTTGCAACCGGGGAAGATCCAGAGCGATCCGGCCGAAGGATCCGGCCTCCGGGGCTTCCCGGGGGGCGCTTGCGGATTACAATTGCAAATGGTTATCATTATCATATCTTGCCCGACATGGAAAACAGAACCGCGCAATTCGTCCCGCCCCGCCCCCTGCCCTGCAACCTCCGGCCAACCGGCATCCGCCCCGGGGCCGACCGCCCCCCCGCCGCGCCTCTCGCCGCCGCCATGCTGGCCGCGGCGCTGGTCGCCCTTCCCGCGACCGGGGCGAGGGCCGAGACCGCGCCGACCGCCGTCCTTGGCACCGTGGGCATGATCTCGGACATCGCCGCCCGCATCGGCGGAGATTGCGTCGCCGTCTCGACCTTTGTCGGGCGGGGCGCCGATCCGCATCTTTTCACCCCCGCCCCCTCGGACCTGCGCAAGCTCCGGGACGCCGGGATCCTGCTCTATGGCGGGCTCAACCTCGAAGGCCAGTTGGGCGAGGTGCTGGAGCGGCTGTCGCAAGGTCGGCCGGTCCTGGCGGTGTCGGAACTGGGCGTGGTGCCCGAAGACCTTCTGCGCGACGGGGCCGAGCCGGACCCCGCCCAGCCGGACCCCCATGTCTGGATGGATCCGGACCTCTGGGCCGGGATCGTGCCGGTGATCGCGGGCGCGATTTCCGAGGCGCGGCCCGACTGCGCGCAAACCGTCATGGCCGGGGCCATCGCCACCGAGGCCTTGCTGGCCGAGCTCGACGCCTGGGCCGCCGCCTCGATCGCCACCATCCCCGAGGCGCAGCGCAACCTGGTGACCACCCATGACGCCTTCGGCTATTTCGGCCGCGCCTATGGGATCGAGGTGACCGCGATCCAGGGCGTCGCCACCCCCCCGGAAGCCGCCATCGCCGATATCGAGGCCGTGGCCGCGCTGGTGGCCGAGGTCGGCGTGCCCGCCGTCTTCGTCGAATCGACGATCAACCCGCGCACGATCCAGGCGCTGATCGAGGCGGTGGCGGCGCGCGGGGGCGCGGTCGGGATCGGCGGCGAATTGTTCGCCGATGCGATGGGGGCAGCGGGCACGCCCGAGGATACCTATCCGGGCATGGTGGTGCATAACGTCTCGACCATCACCCGCGCGCTTGGCGGCGCGCCGGTGGAACTGCCCAAGCTTGTCTCGCAGGCGGTGGCGCCGTAACCTCGGTCGCCGGGCGGGCCCGTTCCTCCCGGCCCGTTCCCCCTGGCCCGTTCGCCGCAACCGTTCCCTGCGCGCCCGCCGGTCCGGGACGAACCCCGCGCTTCGGCCCGCAGCGCGCCCCAAGGGCCCGCCCTTGCCAACCCACGTCCCCCGCGCGGCATTCCAGACCCAGTGGCCCGACCCGAGCCGGACCCCTTACCCGAACCCGAACAGGCCCCCAGATGCACGAAAGACCCGACGACGACCAGCCCGCCCCCTCCCTGCCTTCCCCGTCCCCGCCTTCCGCGTCGGCGCCTTCCGCGTCCCTACCTTCCTCGGGCCTCCACGAACCGCATCTGGCGCTTCATGCCGAGGAGCTGACCCTGGGCTACGGCGACGATCCGGTGCTGCTGGATGCCGACATCGACATCCCCCCCCCCGGGGTGATGGTGGCCATCGTCGGGCCGAACGGGGCGGGAAAGCCCAGCGTTCCGAAAGCCTGCCCGGGGCTGGTCAAACCGGCGGCGGGCCATGTCTATTTCTTCGGCCAGCCGCTGGCGCGGAGGCGCGGGCGGGGTGGGCTATGTGCCGCAGCGCAGCTCGGTCGACTGGGATTTCCCGACCACCGTCCTCGATGTGGTGACCATGGGGCTTTACGGCCGCCTCGGCCTTCCGCGCCGCCCCGGCAGGGCCGAGCGCACCCACGACATGGCCGCGCTGGAGGATATCGGCATCGCCGACTACGCCGCCCGCCAGATCGGCCAGCTTTCGGGCGGCCAGCAGCAACGGGTCTTCATCGCCCGCGCCCTGGTGCGGGACGCCGACCTCTGCTTCCTCGGCGAGCCGATGGCCGGGGTCGATGCCACGACCGAGGCGATGATCGTGGCATTGCTGCAAAGGCTGCGCGACCGGGGCAAGACCGTGGTGGTGGTCCATCACGACCTTTCCACGGTGAAACGCTGGTTCGACTGGCTGGCGATGCTCAACCGCCGGGTGATCGCGCAGGGGCCGGTGGCGACGACCTATACCGCCGCCAATCTGCGCGCGACCTGTGGCGGCCAACTGGCGGTGCTCGACCCGCAGACCAGGGGCTTGACGAAGCGCCCTCGCAAGGCGGGCAAGGCTGATGCCCGGCGCGCTTCTTTCCGCACTGATCACGCCGGGCCCGGTGCAGACCGTGCGGTCGGCACCGCGCTTCTGGGCGCGCAGGTCGGCGCGCTCGGCTGCTTTTCGGTGCTGCGGCGCCAGAGCCTGATGGGCGACGTGCCGCGCTGCCCGGGATCTGCGCGGGCTATCTGCTGGCCGGAGGACGCAGCCTGCCCTTCCTCGTGGGGGGCGGCGCTGGTCGCGGGGCTTCTGGCGGCGGGATCGGTGCAGGTCATCCTGCGGCTGACCCGGATCAAGCCCGATGCCGCCATGGGGGTGGTGCTGTCGAGCTTCTTCGCGCTTGGCACTGTGCTGCTGTCCCTGATCCAGCACCGGGGCGGCGCGGCGGGCGAAACCGGCTGGCCTTCGCCACCCGCAACATGGTCAGCCATCTTCTGGCCCATCAGGACGGCCCGGAACGCAGCGTGGAAAACACCGTCGCCGCGCTGGAGGACCACCTGCACTGGCCGCGCGCGCAGGTGGAGGGGGTGATCCTCTCCGGCCTGGATCGCGGGCTGATCCGGCGCGACGGCGGGCGGCCTCGACTGACCCCGCTGGGCCAAGGCGACCGCAGATGAGACGCTGGCCAAGGTCGCCCCCGCCGCCAGATGAGCCCGCGCCCCGTCGCCGGGCGGGCGGCGGGCGCTACTGGTGGCGCAAAGCCTCGATCGGATCCAGCCCCGCCGCCCGCCGCGCCGGGAAAAAGCCGAAGACCAGCCCCACCACCGCCGAGAACAGGAATGCCAGCCCGATCACCGGGGCCGAGGGCGCGAAGGGGATCGCCATGAACGCCCCCGCCCCCCAGGCCATCGCCAGCCCCGCCGCGATGCCGATGGTGCCGCCGAACAGCGTCAGCACCACCGCCTCGACCAGGAACTGCGTCAGCACCTGGCGCGAGGTCGCCCCGATGGCCAGCCGGATGCCGATCTCGCGCGTGCGCTCTGTCACCGAGACCAGCATGATGTTCATGATGCCGATCCCGCCGACCAGCAGCGACACGGCCGCGACCGAGGACAGCATCCCCGCCAGCACCGAATTCACCGCAGACAGCATCGAGGCCACCTCCTGCATGTCCGAGACGTTGAAGTCGTCGGCCTGGCCCAGCCCGATGCGGCGCCGCTCGCGCATGGTGTCCTGGATGATGCGGATGCCGTCCTGCGTGGTATAGCCCGGTGCCACCGCGACCTGGATCGCGCCGACGTCGGTGTTGCCGTTCAGCCGCCGCTGCACCAGCCGGATCGGCATGACGACGATATCGTCCTGGTCCTGGCCGAAGGCGCCCGCCCCCTTGGGCTGGAACAGGCCGATCACCTCGCAAGAGATCGCGCCCACGCGGATCGGCTGGCCCAGCGGGCTGGCGGCGCCGAACAGCTTTTCACGCACCGACTGGCCGATCAGGCAGAAGGGCGTGCCCGACCGGGCCTCGGCCGCGGTGAAATTGCGGCCCTCGGCAAAGCTCCAATTGGCGATTTCGGCGAAAGCCTCGTTCGAGCCGGTGATCGAGGTGTCGACATTGGCATTGCCGAAGACCACCGTTGCCGAGGCATTGGCCGTGGGCGCGACCAGCCGCGCCACAGGAAGCTCGGCCAGCGCATCGGCGTCGCGCAGCGTGAAGCGGCGGGTGCCGCCCGATCCGCCGGGGCCGAAGCCGCGCTGGCCCGGGCGCAGCACCAGCACATCCGATCCCAGCGACGAGACCGAGGCCGAGACCTGCTGCGACGACCCCTGCCCCACCGTGACCAGCGCGATCACCGCCGCCACGCCGATCACGATCCCCAGCATGGTCAGGAAGGATCGCAGCTTGTTGCGCAGGATCGACCGGAAGGCCAGCCGCACCGCCTCGACGATCATGGCCGCGCCCCCTTTTCGCCCGGGGTTCCGGATTCGGGGGCGCCCGCCGTGTCGCCCGTTTCGCAGCCGACCGCCCCCGCGGGCCGCTCGACCGGGGCGTCGCGGGTGATCCGGCCATCGGTGAAGATCACCAGCCGCCGGGCATAGGCGGCGATCTCGGGCTCGTGGGTGACCATGACGATGGTGATCCCCTCCTTGCGGTTCAGTTCCTGCAAAAGCAACAGGATCTCATGGCTGCGCTGGCTGTCGAGATTGCCCGTCGGCTCGTCGGCCAGCATCACCATCGGGCTGCCCGCCAGCGCGCGCGCGATCGCCACCCGCTGCTGCTGGCCGCCCGAAAGCTGCGAGGGATCATGGCTCTCGCGCCCCGCAAGCCCCACCTTCTCCAGCGCGGCGCGGGCGCGGGCCGCGCGCTCGGCACGCGGAAGGCCCTTGTAGATCAGCGGCAGCTCGACATTCTCCAGCGCGCTGCTGCGCGCGAGCAGGTTGAAGCCCTGGAAGATGAAGCCCAGGTAATGGCGCCGCAGCAGCGCGCGGGCGTCCTGCGAAAGATCCTGCACCGCCACGCCGTCGAAACGGTATTCCCCCAGGGACGGCCGGTCGAGACAGCCGATGATGTTCATCGCCGTCGATTTCCCCGATCCCGAAGGCCCCATGATGGCGACGAATTCGCCCCGCCGGATGGTCAGGTCGACATCGTCGAGCGCGCGCACCTCGGTCTCGCCCGCGCCGTAAAGCCGCGAGACATGGCGAAACTCGATCAGGGGCGCCGCTTCGGGCAGGGGCGCCGCTTCGGGCAGGGGCGCGGCATCCGGCAACGGCCCGGCAACGGTCGAGGCCGCCGCGACCCGGGCCGGAGCCCCGGCGGCGGGCCCTGCCGCCCCCGCCCCGGAAACCGTCCCGGAAACGCTCGCCGAAGCCATCGCCGAAGCCATCAGCGGGCCTCGCGCTGGCTCAGGATCACCTGATCCCCCTCGGCCAGATCGCCGCCCCGCACCACGATGCTCGACCCGTCGCTCGCCCCCGCGGTGATCGCGACCCGCCGCGGCGCGCCCTCGCGCAGGATCCAGACGCCCGAGCCATCGGCCCGGCCCGCCGCCGCCCCCGGGGCCCCGGGGCCCCGGCCGGGCGGGCCCGGCATCACCAGCCCGATCAGCCCGCGCCCCGAGCGGTCGCCCCCTGCCGCCGCCGCCGCCGGCGCATAGCGCAGCGCCGCGACCGGGATCAGCAGCACGCCCTCTTCCTTCGAGATGACGATCGTCGCCGTCGCCGTCATCCCCGGCCGCAGCAGCAGATCGGCGTTGTCGACCGAAAGCACCGCCGTATAGGTCACCACATTGCCCGAGGTGTCGGGCGCATAGCGCAGGCTGGTGATCACCGCGTCGAACACCTGGCCGGGATAGGCGTCGACGGTAAAGCTCGCCGCCTGGCCGACCTTGACCCGGCCGATATCGGCCTCGTCCACCGCGACGCGCAACTCCATCCGCGCCAGATCCTCGGCCAGGGTGAAAAGGATCGGCGCGTTCAGCGAGGCGGCCACGATCTGCCCCCGCTCGGCCGCGCGGTCCAGCACGATGCCGTTGATCGGCGAGCGGATCTCGGCCTTGTCCAGATCGGCCAGTTGCGACGACAGGTTGGCCTCGGCCAGCGTCACATCGGCGCGGGCGATCTCGACCGCGGCCACGGCGCGGTCATGGGCGGCGCGGGCGGCGATGTAGGTCTGCCGGTTGTTCAGCCCGCGCCGGTCCAGCGCCTCGGCGGTGACCAGGGCCTCGGCGGTCTCGGTCACGGTGGCCTCGGCCGAGGTCAGCCGCGCCCGCGCCGAGAGCAGTTGCGCCTCGGCATTCGAGACCTGGGCGCGCAGCTTGGTATCGTCGAGGCGCGCAAGCACCTGGCCCTCGACCACCTCCTGGTTGAAATCGACCTCGACCGCGGCCAGCGTGCCCGAAAGCTCCGATGAAAGCTCGACCCGGGTGGTGGGCTGGACGGTGCCGGTGGCGATCACCGTCACCACCAGATCGCCGGTGCGGGCGGGCTGGCTGTCGTAAAGCACCGCGACCGCGGCCTGGCCCGCGCGCCAATACCACCCCCCAGCCAGCGCCAGCGCGACCAGAAGCAGGACCCAGAACCATATTCCCCACCGGCGGCGGCGGGGCATTCTGGCAAGGCTGGCGAGATCGGGGCGAGCGTCTGTGTTCAAGATCTGGTTCCGGATGTTTTCGATGATACGACCGCAGGCATCCTTTCCGTCGCGCCCCGGCCAGACGCCAGGGAAAGAAAACCTCCCCCCCCTCGCCCGCATGGCGGAGACCCGGCCCGACGAGAACAGGTCGCCGCTCCGACAAGATCACTGCGACGCGGCCGCGATGCAAGCCCAGGTCGGGAAAACCACCCCCCGAAACGCCCCCCCCAAAAAACGCCATGACGGCCCCATCCCAACCAGGCCCGCCCCCATTCCGCAAGAGCCTCCGACCGAGGCAACCGCCCCCTTTCCCCTTTCTTCTTTGCAAAAATATCCCGGGGGTGAGGCGCCAAGGGCGCCGAGGGGGCAGCGCCCCCTCCCGCCGCCGCCGCCCCGAAACCTCAGGCGTCCACCCGCCGCACCCGCAGCTTCGAAATCGCATGCCCCTCCATCGCGACGATCTCGAAGCGCAGCCCCCCGGCCTCGACCATTTCGCCCTCCTCCGGCATCCGGCCAAGCTGCCACAGCACATAGCCCGCCAGCGTCGAATAACGCTCGTTGTCGTCGGCCAGGTCCAGATCCAGCAGTTGCGAGGCCCGGCGGATGTCCACCCACCCGTCGACCAGAAGCGAGCCGTCCTCGCCACGTTCCTCGGTCACCGGCTCCTCGTCCTCGTCGGGGAAATCGCCCGCGATCGCCTCGAGCACGTCGGTCGGCGTCACGATCCCTTCGAGCGAGCCGTATTCGTCGACGATCACCGCAAGCTGGACCGGGGCGCGGCGAAGCTGCTCCATCAGGCGCAGCACGTTCACGCTTTCATGCAGGATCAGCGGCTCGCGCACCGAACGCTCCAAGTTGATCCGGCCCTCGGTCAGCAGGTCGCGCATCAGGTCGCGGGTCAGCGCCACGCCCTGGAACTCGTCCAGACTGCCGCGCCCGACCAGGAAACGTGAATGGCCCTTTTCCAGGATCTGCTCGCGGATCTGTTCCTCCGGGGTGTTGAGGTCGATCCAGTCGATATCGGTGCGCGGCGTCATGACCGAGGTGGCGGGCCGCTCCGACAGGCCCAGGACGCCCTCGATCATCTCCTTTTCCTCGGGGGCGAACAGGCCCGCCTCGGCGGCGCGGTCGGCGATCACATCGGCGGTGCCGCCCAGTTCCTCGCCCTTGCGCCCGCCCAGAAGACGCAGCACCGCCTCGGCGGTGCGGTCGCGCAGGTCGCCCGAGGTGATGAACCGCTCGCGGTTCCGGCGCCCGATCTGGTTGAGCGCCTCGATCCCCACCGAAAAGCCGATGGCGGCGTAAAGATAGCCCTTGGGCACATGGAAGCCGAAGCCCTCGGTGATCAGCGAGAAGCCGATCATCATCAGAAAGCCCAGGCACAGGATGACCACGGTCGGATGTTTCGAGACGAAGGCCATCAGCGACTTCGCCATCAGCAGCATCACCGCCATGGCGACGATCACGGCGATATACATGATCGACAGATGCTTGACCATGCCGACGGCGGTGATCACGCTGTCAAGCGAGAAGACCGCGTCCAGCACCACGATCTGAAGGATCACCTGCCAGAAGGCGACCTGCACCACCCCGCCTTCCTTCTTCGCGGCATGGCCTTCCAGCCGCTCGTGCAGCTCCATCGTGCCCTTGAACAGCAAGAACAGCCCGCCGAAGATCAGGATCAGGTCGCGTCCGGAAAAGCCGTGGCCGAAGAGCGCGAACAGTTCCGATTGCAGCGTGACGATCCAGGCGATCGAGGCCAGCAGCACCAGCCGCATCCCAAGCGCCAGCCCAAGCCCCAGAAGCCGCGCCTTGTCGCGCTGATGGGGCGGCAGCTTGTCGGCCAGCACGGCGATGAAGACAAGGTTGTCGATCCCGAGAACGATCTCAAGGACGATAAGTGTCGCAAGGCCCGCCCAGGCGGCGGGGTCGGACATCCATTCGAAGAACACGGGGGTCAGGGCTCCATAAGGGGAAACACCGCGCGGGGAAGTCCGCGCGGAGACGGGTTCGGACCGGGCGCGGCCCGGTGGTGCGAAGATCGGTGGTGCGAAGGTCGGCGACGCGCGGGCCAAGAGGCGGATCCGCTGCCAAGCCCCCCGCCCGGGGCCGGATGGCAACGCAGGGCGCGGGCCGGACGAGGGATCGCGGTGGGGATCGCGGCGGGGATCATCGCGCATTCCCGCAAAACGACACCGACGACCGACGACAGCCTGTCGGCGGGCGAGACGGCATCGAAGGACGGCACCATACGGGAAGCCGACGGCATGTCGGCGGGCGGCGTTCCATCGAAGAAGGGAAAGGTGTCGACAGCCGACGCGGGAACGGCCGCCGTCAGGCGACCGGCGGCTGACGCCATGAGCGCGACCGCCCTCTTGCCGAAGGTCCGCGCGATCCGCATTTCGAGGAGCCCCGCGTTGCGCCAAGGCCCGGGGCACCAAGGCCCGGGGCTCGGGCGCCTCAGGACCGCGACGGTGTTCGCGCGCGCCAGATACCCGGACCGGGGCCGGGCGCTACATCGGGGAGGTTCCGAGGCACCCTCGGATTCGGTGTCGGACTTGCCGCCGCACAATCGGCCCGTGGCAGGTTCCGCCCCCTCGGGCACATCCGGGGCCGCCGTGCCCGAGGGGGCGGCGGGACGGGCCTGGCGGTCGGAACAGCTTTTCGCTGCAAGCATCTTGTCGGACCATTTCCTGGCGGTTGCAGCCATGGTGGCAGTGTCAGGCATCTCGGCGGTAGCAGCATCGGGGCGGCGCAGCATCGGAACCAGCGAAATCACGGCCTGTAAAGTCGAGGCCTGTGAAGCCGACGCAGGGATCCGAACTGCGGCATGGACCGCGATCTAAGGGCAGGTTCCGCCATCGGACAAGTGTTTTCTTGCGCGCGCCCCGCCAAGGCATCGGCGGGTTTCCGCTGATCGCCTGCCCCGATAGCTGCCCCGGGACCTGCCCAAGCGTCGGGCCGGTCAGGCCGCCGCCAGCGCATCCTCCAGCAGCGCAAGCACCGCCCCGGGCGGAACGTCGGCGGCGACGAAAGCCTCGCCGATGCCGCGCGCCAGCACGAAACGCAGCTTGCCGTCGACCACCTTCTTGTCCTGCCCCATCAGATCCAGCAGCGCCGCCGCCCCCGGCAGATCGCCCGGAATATCGGCCAGATCGACCTTCATCCCCATCGCCTTCAGATGCGCCCGGACCCGGCTGGGCGCCTCTTGCGCGCAAAGCCCCAGCCGCTGCGACAGCTCGAACGCCAGCGCGCAGCCGATCGCCACCCCCTCGCCATGCAAAAGTCGACCGGAATAGCCGGTGGCCTTCTCCAGCGCATGGCAAAAGGTATGGCCCAGGTTCAAGAGCGCGCGGTCGCCCTCCTCGGTCTCGTCGCGCTCGACGATGCGGGCCTTCATCTCGACCGAGCGGGTCACCGCATGCAGCCGCGCCGCGCGCTCGCCCCCGGCCATCGCCGGGGCATGGGCCTCCAGCCAGTCGAAGAAGCCGGCATCCCCCAAAAGCCCGTATTTCACCACCTCGCCATAGCCCGAGAGGAAATCGCGCGGCGGCAGCGTGTCGAGGGCGCCGATATCGGCCAGCACCAGCGAGGGCTGGTAAAAGGCGCCGACCAGGTTCTTGCCCTGGGCGGTGTTGATCCCGGTCTTGCCGCCGACGCTGGAATCGACCTGGGCCAGAAGCGAGGTCGGGATCTGCACGAAGCGCACGCCGCGCCGCAGGACGGCCGCGGCAAAGCCCGCCAGATCGCCGATCACCCCGCCGCCAAGCGCGACGACGATGTCGCGCCGCTCGACCTTTTCCTCAAGCAGCCATTCGGTGGCACGGGTAAATTCGGCCCAGCCCTTGGTCGCCTCGCCTGCGGGCAAAGCCAGCGCCGAGACGGCGATGCCGCGCGCCTCAAGCCCGGCGCGCAGGGCGGGCAGATGGGCGGCGGCCACGGTCTCGTCGGTCAGGACGGCCACGCGCGGGCGCTTCAGAAGCGGCGCGATCTCGTCGCCCGCGCGCGCGATCAGCCCCTCGCCGATGCGCACCTCATAGGCGCGCGCACCCAGATCCACCGCCACCACATTCGTCATGTCCTACACCTCTTCCAGCACGTCGGGCCGGGCGCGCAGGGCCTCGACCACCCGGGCGGCCATCTGCTCGACCGTGATCTCGGGCGCCGAATCCACCGCGAGATCGGCCTCGCGATAGGCCGGAAGCCGCGCCTCGTAAAGCGCGCGCAGGGTCTCGCGCGGGTTTTCGGTGCGCAAGAGCGGGCGGGTGTTCTTGTGGCGCACCCGCTGCCACAGAAGCGCCAGATCCGCCCGCAGCCAGACCGAGACCCCCGCCCCCGCGATCAGCGCGCGGTTGCGCGGCGACAGGAAGGCGCCGCCGCCGGTGGAAAGCACGCAGGGATCGGCGCGCAAGAGCCGCCCGATCACCTCATGCTCGCGGTCGCGGAAGAAGGCCTCGCCGTCGCGGGCGAAGATCTCGGGGATCGAGCGGCGCGCGGCGCGGGTGATCTCTTCGTCCGAATCGAGGAAGGCCACGCCAAGCAGACGGGCCAGCGCGGTGCCGACAGCGGTCTTGCCCGCCCCCATCATGCCCACCATCACCACGGTCTTCTTCAGACGAAACATATCTTCACCATCGCGTGACGCCGGGGCGGATTTTCGCGATCCGGCGCTTTCCTTGCCTCAATGGCGTGATATCTCGCGGAAAGCCATATATATTCGGGACGGCGAACCGGCCGGGGCGCGCAGGATGTCCGTCGTGCGGCCGGGGAAAGCCCTGCCCGATCCGGCGGGAAACCACCCACGCGGGCGCCGGACGGACAAGACGGAAACAGGCATACAGGGACGGAACGCAATCATGAGGACGCTTATCAAACTGGTGTTCGTGCTGGCCGTTCTGGGCCTGGCCGGGCTGAGCGGCTATGCCTATCTGGCGGATCTGAGCCCGACCCAGACCCAGGTGACCAAGCCCGTGGTGCTGGATGCCCGCTGAGATGATTCCCCGCGCCCTGCCCTGTCCTGCGTTCGGCCCGACGCCCCCTCCTTGCGCGCCCCGCCCGGCGGCCAGGGCGGGGCTTCTGGCGCTTGGGCTGGCGCTGCTGTGGCCCCTGCCCCCGCAGGCCCGCGCCGGAGAGGAGCCGCTTTCCGCCATCGACTGGCTGTCGCAATCGGTGACGGCGCCCGCCGTCCCGCCCGCGCCCGCCGAACCGCCGGTCGCCTCGGGCGGGGCGCTGCCGATCACCGTGGTCTCGACCCCGCTCGACGGGCCCGCGCCCGATGCGATCGGGCTGATCGCGCCCGCGGTCTCGGGCCTGCCGCAGGCGCTTTGGGGGGCGGGGCTGAGCGCGGAAATCTCGGAAGCCGTGCTGCGCAACCGGATGGAGAGCCTGCCCGCGCTGCGCCAGCTTTTCCTGACCATGCTGCTGGCCGAGACCGCGCCGCCGATCGATTCGGGCGGCAAGGGCACGCTGCTGCTGGCGCGGATCGACAAGCTGTTGCTGATCGGGGCGCTGGAACAGGCGGCGGCGCTGCTCGACATCTCGGGCACCGCGACGCCCGAGCTGTTCCGCCGCGCCTTCGACATCGCGCTGCTGACCGGGCGCGAGGATCGGGCCTGCGCGCGGATGCGCGAGGCGCCGGGCCTGGCCCCCACCCTTCAGGCCCGGGTCTTCTGCCTGGCCCGGGCAGGCGACTGGGACGCCGCCGCGCTGACCCTTCAGACCGCCGGCGCGCTGGCCGAGATCGACGGCACCCGCGCCGAGATGCTGGCGCGCTTTCTGGACGCCGAGCTTTTCGAGGGCGATCCCCTGCCCCCGCCGCCCAATCCGGTCACGCCCCTGGACTGGAAGATCCACGAGGCCGTGGGCGAGACCATCCCGACCGCCGCGCTGCCGGTGGCCTTCGCCTATGCCGAAACCTCGGCCCAGTCGGGCTGGAAGGCGCAGATCGAGGCGGCCGAGCGCCTGACCCGCGCCGGGGCCATCGCGCCCAATGTGCTGCTCGGGCTTTACACCGAGCGCGCGCCCGCCGCCTCGGGCGGGGTCTGGGACCGGGTCTCGGCCTTCCAGCGCTTCGATGCCGCGCTGCAATCGGGGGCGGCCGAGCGGATCGCGGCGGCGCTGCCGCAGGTCTGGACCCGGATGCAGGAGGCCGAGCTTGAGGTGCCCTTCGCCCAGTTGTTCGGCCGGGAGCTGGCCGGGATCGTCGGGCAGGCGCTGGACGATCCCTCGGCCTTCCCGCCCGAGACCCGGCGCATCGCGCTGCGCGTGGCGCTGCTGTCACCCGAGGCCGAGCGGCTGGCCACCCGCCTTCGCGCCGCGCCCGAGGCCGGGCTGACGGCGGAGGAGGCGTTCCTGGTCGGCCTTGCCCTTGGCCGGGTCGAGGGGCTGCGCGCGCCGACCGCCATGGGCCGGGCGATATCGCCCGCCTTCCTCGCCCCCGCGCCCTCTTCGCGCAGCGCCACGCTGGTCGCCGAGAAACGGCCGGGCGAGGCGATCCTGTCGGCGATCGAAGAGATCGCGCGCGGGGTCGAGGGCGATCTGGCCGGGGTGACGCAGGGGCTTTCGCTCTTGCGCGAGATCGGGCTGGAAAGCTTCGCGCGCCGCACCGCGCTGGAGCTGATGATCCTTGAGCGGCGGGGCTGAGGCCGGTGTCGCGCCCCTCCGGCGGTTCGGGCCCGGGTGGTTCGGGGTCTGGCGGTTCGCGCTCTGGCGGCTCGGAACCGCCCGGTCCGCAAACCGCCCCGCCGAAGGCCGCCGGGCGCAAGACCCGCCCGGGCGAAATGACTGAGCGGACAGCGCCAGATCCGACGACCGGCGCGCCGAAGCCCGCCCGAGGAAAAAAAACCGGATCTGCAAAGCCCGGAGCCGCAGGTTCCGCGGCGAAAGACGCCCCCCGCAGGGGTCGCCCGCCGCATTCCCCCCAGGACGCCGGCCTCACCGGCCCGGCCGCGCGCTGGATCTCGACCTTCCTCGACGCCATCGCCGCCGAGACCGGAGCGGCGCGCAACACCCGCCTGGCCTATGGCCGCGACCTGGTCGATTTCGCGCAATGGGCCGGGGCAAGGGGGCATGACCTGGCCGGGATCCCCCGGGCGGGCGTCGAGGAATATCTGATGTTCTGCGACGACCAGGGCTTGTCGAAGGCCACCCGGGCGCGGCGGCTGTCCTCGATCCGCCAGCTTTTCCGCTTTGCCCATGAAGAGGGCTGGCGCGAAGACAATCCCGCGCTGCGGATCGCGGGCCCCGGCAAGGCGCAGCGCCTTCCGAAGACCCTGGGCACGGAAGAGGTGGCGCGGCTTCTTGTCACCGCGCGCGGCCATGGCCGCAATGCCGCCGAGCGGCTGCGCAACGCCGCGCTGATGGAACTGCTCTATGCCACCGGCCTGCGGGTGAGCGAGCTGGTCTCGCTGCCGCAGGCGGCGGTGCGGGGCGATCCGCGCATGATCCTGGTGCGCGGCAAGGGCGACAAGGAGCGGATGGTGCCGCTTTCCTCCCCCGCCCGCGCGGCGCTGGCCGAATGGCTGGCCGCGCTGGACGCCGAGGCCGAGCTTGCCCGCAAGGCCGGGCGCGCGGTGCCGAGGCATCTTTTCCCCGGGCGCGGCGCCGAGGGCCATATGACGCGGCAGAACCTGTTCACGCTGCTCAAGGCGCTGGCGATCGGCGCCGGAATCGATCCCGATCGCGTGACGCCGCATGTGCTGCGCCATGCCTTCGCCACCCATCTGCTGGAGGGCGGTGCCGACCTGCGGGTGATCCAGACGCTTCTGGGCCATGCCGATATCGCCACGACCGAGATCTATACCCATGTGCTGGACGAGCATCTCAAGGCATTGGTGTTGAACCATCATCCCTTGGCGGACGGCGGGGGGGATTGAGGGGGGGTGGAAGGGGGCGCTGCCCCCGTCCGCGCGCGGCGCGGACTCCCCCGGGATATTTTTACAAAGAAGAAAGGGCTTTTGTCTTGCGATGCGGGGCTGGGGGCCGTTTGCCCTGCGCTTCGGGTGATCGGTGCGGATCCGCTTTGGCGCTTGGCCGGAAGGGCCGGGCTTGTGCGCCGGAAGGCGGGGCGTCTTGAGTTGGCCTGAAGCGGGTGGTTTCGGGCCTGGTGTGGAGGGGGGCGACCAGTGCGCGGGCCTGGGAGGCTTTTGCGGCCGTCCGTCGAGGGCGGGCAGGGCTTTGCTTTGCGTTCCGGGCCAGGCGTCACGCGGGGAAGCCGTTGGACAGGTTGGGCGCCGCAGTCGCGTCGGGATCGGGTTTGGCAGGGCCAGCGATCATGTTCGACAGGCTCGGGGGCAGGTTCTGGGCTCGCGGGCATTGGGGCCGCCTCGCCGCCGGACGGGAGAACGGGCCCTGGCCGCGGCCGTTGTCCTTGCCGCGACCGCGATCTTCCGGATGGGACATGCGCGCGGGCTCTGCTCCCAAGCCGTCAGGGGTAATCTGCGCCCTCTTTCGGTTTCCGGCGAGAGACTGGTGCAGTGGCGCCATGTCGGGGAGATGCCTCGCGGCATCCGGCGCTTGCCTCGGGGCGCGCGCGTGCGGGGGTTCCCCGGGGGCGATTGACCTTGGCGCGCGGCTGGGGCATGGCGGCGGGATGCTGAAGATCGAGGACATCACCTATTCCGTCGAGGGCCGCCCTTTGTTCGAGGGCGCCTCGGCCACCATTCCCACCGGCCACAAGGTTGGCCTGGTCGGGCGCAACGGCGCGGGCAAGACCACGCTCTTCCGCCTGATCCGGGGCGAGCTGTCGCTGGAGGGGGGGACGATCTCGCTGCCCTCGCGGGCAAGGATCGGGGGCGTGGCGCAGGAGGTGCCCTCCTCGGAGGTCTCGCTGCTGGAGACCGTGCTCGCGGCCGATACCGAACGCGCCGGCCTTCTGGCCGAATCCGAGACCGCGACCGATCCCGGCCGCATCGCCGAGATCCAGGCCCGGCTGGCCGATATCGACGCCTGGTCGGCCGAGGGACGGGCCAGCGCGATCCTGCGCGGGCTGGGCTTCGATGCCGATCAGCAGCGCCAGCCCTGTTCGGCCTTTTCCGGCGGCTGGCGGATGCGGGTCGCGCTGGCGGGCGTGCTTTTCGCCCAGCCCGACTATCTGCTTCTGGACGAGCCGACCAACTATCTGGATCTGGAGGGCGCGCTCTGGCTGGAAAGCTATCTGCGCGACTATCCCCATACCGTGCTGATCATCAGCCACGACCGCGGGCTTCTGAACCGCGCGGTCCAGGGCATCCTGCATCTGGACGCGCGCAAGCTGACCTATTGGCAGGGCGGCTACGACCAGTTCGCCCGCCAGATGGCCGAGCGCCGCGCGGTCCAGGCCGCCGAGGCCAAGAAGGTCGAGGCCCGGCGCGCCCATCTGCAGAGCTTCGTCGACCGTTTCAAGGCCAAGGCCTCGAAGGCGGTGCAGGCGCAGAGCCGGGTCAAGATGCTGGAAAAGCTGACCCCGATCGCGGCGCCGGAAGAGGCGCGGCGCGCCGTCTTCACCTTCCCCGAACCCGAGGAGCTTTCTCCCCCGATCCTGACGCTGGAGGATGTCTCGGTGGGCTATGGCGGCGCGCCGGTGCTGCGCGGGCTTTCGCTGCGGCTGGACCAGGACGACCGGATCGCCCTTCTGGGCCGCAACGGCGAGGGCAAGTCCACGCTTTCGAAACTGTTCGCGGGCAAGCTGCCGGCGGCGGGCGGGCGGATGCATCGCTCGTCCAGGCTGCGGATCGGCTATTTCGCCCAGCATCAGGTCGATGAGCTGGTGGTGGAGGAGACGCCGCTGGCCCATGTGCAGCGGCTGCGGCCTGGCGAGCATGCCTCGAAGCTGCGGGCGCGGCTGGCGGGGTTCGGGCTGGGCCCCGACCAGGCCGAGACCGAGGTGCGGCGGCTTTCGGGCGGGCAGAAGGCGCGGCTTTCGCTGCTTCTGGCCACGATCGACGCGCCGCATCTGCTGATCCTGGACGAGCCGACCAACCACCTCGACATCGAAAGCCGCGAGGCGCTGGTCGAGGCGCTGACCACCTATTCCG
Source organism: Pseudogemmobacter sonorensis (assembly GCF_042762395.1). Taxonomy (NCBI): domain Bacteria; kingdom Pseudomonadati; phylum Pseudomonadota; class Alphaproteobacteria; order Rhodobacterales; family Paracoccaceae; genus Pseudogemmobacter; species Pseudogemmobacter sonorensis. The sequence goes on along the minus strand of NZ_JBEFZE010000007.1, from coordinate 75,511 downwards.
GCGCGGTGGTGCTGGTCAGCCACGACATGCATCTGCTGGGTCTGGTCGCCGACCGGCTGTGGCTGGTGAAGGGGGGCACGGTGGCGCCCTATGACGGCGATCTTGAGGATTACCGCCGCCTGCTGCTGACCCCGGAAAAGGCGGGCGGGCGGGCGACGAAAGCGGGTGCGAAGGCCGAACGCGGCGCGCGCGGCGGGGCCGATGCGGCGCGTGCGGGGGCTTCGGGCGCGGAACAGGCCGGGGCGACGCGCGGCGATCCGGCCGCGCTGCGCGCCGAGTTGCGCAAATGCGAGGACTGGCTCGAAAAGCTCAATGCGATGCGCGAGAAACTGGCCGAGAGACTGGCGGATCCGGCGCTTTACGAGGATGCGCGCAAGCGCGACCTGGCCGATCTGAACCGAAAATATGCCGAAGTGACCGAGGGCATCACCCGGGCCGAGGCGCTGTGGCTTGCCGCCCAGGAGCGGCTGGAGGCGGCGGAAGGCTGAAGGGGTGGGGGCTGAGGCCGCTAAGAGTCGGACCACCCGAAGCCGCGCGCGATCTCTGGCCGGTTTCAGACGCTGGCGAGTTTCGGGGCCCGCTTGCCGTGCCTCGTTAGCAGGCCGCTGAAAAAGTCATGCTGCGGCGTCGGCTTGCGCGGAAGATCATCAGATTGGTCCGGTCGCGGGCCAGAACATGCGGTTTCCGCAGTGGTGATCGAGGATGCGGGGAAAATTTCCGTCCCGAACTTGCCCCAAACTTTTTCAGCCGCCTGTTCGCGGCCGTTTCGGGTTCCGGTTGCTTCGGGTTCCAGTCTCGGGGCGACTGTCGGGGCCGCTTTCACGGCGGCCTGCCCTGCCGCCATCCCGGCCGCTTGGGGGGCCGCTTCCCGGGGCGGCCTCGGGGTCGGTTTTTCGGGACTGGCGCGGGGCAAGGTGCAGGACCAAACCGCCGCCCGGCCAGCGCCATCCGCCCGTTCGCCCGCTGCCCAGACCCCTAGACCCCTAGACCCCTAGACCCCTAGACCCCTAGACCCCTAGACCCCTAGACCCCTAGACCCCTAGACCCCTAGACCCCTAGACCCCTACCCTTCCAATCCCGCGAAAACGCTGTCAATAGTCAGTTCTCAACCCGAACCCTGCGTCGATGCACAGTCAGGCCCATTGAGCTGCGCGCGGCACCGGCGCAGATAAATACCTCCTCCTCCATGTTTCCGCCACGAAGGCCTTCCGTCATGACCAATTCCGCCATCACCGTCCTCAAGACCCGCCGCAGCCAATATGCGCTTGGCAAGGACCTGCCGCTGTCGAAGACCGCGACCGAAGATCTGATCAAGACCGCGATCCGGCTCTCGCCCTCGTCCTTCAACTCGCAAAGCTCGCGCGCCGTGATCCTCTTCGGAGCCGAGAGCGACCGCTTCTGGTCCATCGTGACCGAGACGCTGCGTGCCATCGTGCCCGCCGATGGCTTCGCCTCGACCGAGGCAAAGATGCAGTCCTTCGCCGCGGGCGCGGGCACCGTGCTGTTCTATGAGGATCAGGACACCATCAAGGGCCTGCAGGAACAGTTCGCGCTTTACGCCGATGCTTTCCCGGGCTTTTCCGAACATTCCTCGGGTATGGCGCAGCTTTCGGTCTGGAACGCCCTGGCCACGGCCGGGATCGGTGCCAGCCTGCAGCATTACAACCCCGTCATCGACGCGGCGGTGGCCGAGGCCTTCGAGGTGCCCGCAAGCTGGAAACTGCGCGCACAGATGCCCTTCGGTTCGGTCGCGGCGCCCGCGGGCGAAAAGACCTTCATCGCCGACGAGGGCCGCTTCCTGACCTTCGGCACCGACATCGCAGCCGAGTGATCGCGGCCCTTCCCGCCCTTCAAGGGCGGGGCCCAGGGTGGAAAGGCCGCAGCCGCAAGGTTGCGGCCTTTTGCTTCGGGGGCCCAGGGGCTGCGCTTTCGCCTTGAGCCCCGCCCGGTCGCCGGAGCCGGGACCGCAAGGGGTTGCGCGCAGAGGCGCGCGGGCGGCCCCCCGGCGGCCTGCCTTCGGCAGGGGGCTTTACCGGGTCCAGCCAAGAACTCCCCGATCTGTCCGTTGTTGAGGCGCCGTGTCCGCGCAAGGGGCCTTTCCGAACCGCCCCCAGACTTGCCCGGACCGAGCCAGTCGCGGGATGCGATTCCCTGCCCTTGCGATGGAGCGCCTGGACCGCTCCCGCGGTGCCATACCCCGCTCCGCCCGAGGTGCGTCGGGGGGAGCGCGCTTGCCGCGTTGAGGACGGCCCCGAGCGGCGGCGGGCCACGCCGCGCTATCCACTCCATCGGCAAGACCCGAACCTGTCGGCGCGAAATAGCCCGCCCGGGGGCGAAAAAGCAGCGCGATGGAGTGAGAGCCAGGCTGCGCGGCCTCTCGCGCCGCATACCCCGGATTTGAGAGGAATGCGGCGATAACATTTGTCATCCCCTTAAAATCAAAATTTTAAAAGGAAGCTCTGGATCGAGGCCCGCCGCCGGGCCCCGGGATCCCGGGATCCGCAAAGTTTGGGCCGTCATATTTACTGCTACTTCCTCCCTGGAACTTGGTTAATGCGTCAGAACCTTTGACAGGAAACCCCTGGCCCGATCTGTTTTCGGAGCGGTGAAGAACGTCTCCGGGTCCCCGTCCATCCTGTGTCGCGACATCCTCCCGATGGCGATTTGGCGACGATTCTTTACTTGAAGTTTTTGGAATTGGGGTCAGCCAAGATCAAATTGGTTCAGAACCGATGCAAAGATGAACAATATTCTTGAGGACCAGCGGCGTGGCCGAGGGCGAGAGGCTGCCCCCCCCCCGAACGCGAACTGGCGGAAAAGCTTGGCCTGCCCCGCTGCGCGCTGCGCAAGATGCTTGCCGAGCTGGAGGCCAGCGGCAAGCTGACCCGCCAGGTCGGGCGGGGCACCTTCGTCGGCTGCGGCAGCCCCCCCGCCCGCGCCGAGATCAGGACCTTTCCGGCCGAAGTCTTCGAGACCCGCCTCATCGTGGAGCCCGCCATCGCCTCGCTCGCCGCGCAGCGCATCTCCTCGCAGGAGTTGGATGAGCTGGAGCGCGTGCTGCTGCGCGGCGCGGCGCCGATCCGGCTTGGCGAGTTCGAACATCGGGATGCGATCGTTCACAAGGCCATCGTCGCCGCATGCCGCAATTCGCTGCTGATCGCGCTATAGGAGCAGATCGACGTGGTGCGGGCGGGCAAGCTGTGGGGAAGGTTGAAGGAAAACTCGCTCACGGAAGAGCGCATGGCGACCTGTCACCGGCACCACAGGGATATCCTCACCGCCCTGGGCGACCGCGACAGCGAAGCGGCGGGCGGGGTGATGCGCGACCATATCGGGGCGGCGAGGATGGGGATTCCGGGAAGCGGAAGGCGATGCGACTCCGGCGGCCGGTCGCCGCCTCGCAGGACCGGCCCGGCGCCCAGGACCGGCTCAGAAAAGGTTCCGACCGCAGATCTGCGCGGGTCCCGGCCGGAGCAGGGAAAACGGCGAAATGGTTTCGACAGCGCCCCCGGCAAAGCCCCGCCAAGACGCCCGCCCCGGTCGCCAAGGCCCGTGCCTGCGCGATTTCCGGCGCGGCAGGCGGGATCAGACGATCCCGCCGCCCCCGCCCGAGACCTTCGGGCGCACCGCCGCGACCCGGGCGCGATAGAGGCTGGCGCGGTAGGTGGCCACCGGGTCGATGGCCGCGCCCTTGCGCTTGCGCGCCATGGCGAGGATCGGCGACACATCGGTCTGGAAGGCGCGGCGCAGCGTCGCCGAGGCCATCAGCGCGTCGTTCGCCTCCTGATAGCCCGCCAGCGCCGCGCGGTCGACCAGGCTCGCCGCGACGAAGGCGCGCTCGATCTCCATGGCCGAGACCATCAGGCTCTCGATCGGGTCGGTCACGTTATGCGACTGATCGATCATATGGGCGAGGTTCAGGCCCGGCGTGTCCTCCAGCTCCACCAACTCGTTCCAGACCAGGAACAGCCGGTAGGGGTCGATGGTGCCCGAATCCAGATCGTCGTCGCCATATTTCGAATCGTTGAAATGGAAACCGCCGAGCTTGCCCGCCCGCACCAGTCGCGCCACGATCATCTCGATGTTCACATTCGGCGCATGGTGGCCGAGGTCGACGAGGCATTGCGCCTTGTCGCCCAGTTCCTGCGCGATCATCAGGCTGGAGCCCCAGTCCTGCACGACGGTGGAATAGAAGGCGGGCTCGTAGATCTTGTGCTCCGAGAAGATCCGCCAGTCGCCGGGCAGCGCCCTGTAGATCTCCTGCATCGACGACAGATAGCGGTCGAACTGCTTTGAAAGCGAGGTCTGGCCGGGGAAGTTGGACCCGTCGCCGATCCAGACCGTCAGCGCCTTCGATCCCAGCTTCTCGCCGATCCCGATGGTCTCGATATTATGCTCGATCGCCTGTCGGCGCGTGGCGGCATCGGTATGCGAGAGCGAGCCGTATTTGAAGCTCAGCGCCATATCGGCGTGGTCCTGGAAGGTGTTCGAATTCATCGCATCGAACGCCAGGCCCCATTCCTCGGCCTTCGCCAGAAGGTCGGCCGGATCGGCCTTGTCCCAGGGGATATGCAGGCTGACCCCGGGTGTCGCGCCGGTCAGCCGGTGGATCACGCCGCAATCGTCGAGCTTGTCGAAGATGTTGCGCGGCTCGCCCTCGCCCGGAAAGCGGGCAAAGCGGGTGCCGCCGGTGCCGGTGCCCCAGCTTGGCACCGCCACGCCGAAGCGGCCCGCGCGGGCGGTCAGGGTCTCGATATCGATGCCCCGGCGGGCAAGCTGCGCCCCAAGGGCTTCGTAATCCTCGGCCAGCGCGGCGTCGCGCCCGGCGTTCTCGGCCTCGATGATGGATGGGTCGAACATGGCGCTCACCGCGTGAAGGCCTGGACGTTGCCCGCATCGACATTGAGGATGTTCCCCGTCGATTTCGCGGACAGGTCCGAGGCGAAGAAATGGATGCCCTCGGCGATATCCTCGGGCAGGACGGAACGCTTGAGCATCGACCGCTGGCGATACATCTCCTCCAGCCCCTCCTTGTCGGTCTTGTAGGTCGAGGCGCGCTGGTCCAGCCATTCGCCCGACCAGATCTTCGAGCCGCGCAGCACCGCGTCGGGGTTGACCACATTGACGCGGATCCCGGCCTCGGCCCCTTCCAGCGCCAGGCAGCGCGCCAGATGGATCTCGGCCGCCTTGGCGGTGCAATAGGCCGAGGCATTGGGCGAGGCCGCCAGCCCGTTCTTCGAGGCGACGAAGACCACCGAGCCGCCGATCCCCTGCGCGCGCAGCAGCTTGAACGCCTCGCGCGAGACCAGGAAATAGCCGGTGGACAGGATGTCCATGTTCTTGTTCCAAAGCGCGAGCGAGGTCTCCTCGACCGGCGCCGAGGAGGCGATCCCGGCGTTCGAGACCAGGATGTCCACGCCGCCGAACGCCAGCGCCGTCTCGGCATAGGCGCTGATCACCTCCGCCTCGGAGGTGACGTTCATCGCGACCGAACGGACCACATCCTTGCCGAAGACCCCGGCCAGGCCCGCGGCCACATCCGCCGCCGCCTTGCCGTCGATATCGGCCAGCACCACGCAGGCGCCGTCCTGCAGCAGCCGCTCGGCCGTGGCCGAGCCGATGCCGCCCGCCCCCCCGGTGACCAGCGCGACGCGCCCGGCCAGGGCCCTGGGCTTGGGCATGCGCTGCAGCTTGGCCTCTTCCAGCAACCAGTATTCGATGTCGAAGGCTTCCTGCTCGGGCAGGCCCTGATAGGTGCCAACGGCCGAGGCTCCGCGCATGACATTGATCGCATTGACATAGAACTCGCCCGAGATCCGGGCCGTGGCCTTGTCCAGCGCGAAGGTGATCATGCCCACGCCGGGGACCAGCCAGACCACCGCATTCGGATCGCGAAGCCCGGGCGAATCGGGCTTCCTGCAACGCTCGTAATAGGCGGCGTAATCGGCGCGATAGTCCTCGGCCGCCGCTGGCAGGCTGGCGAGGGTCTTTTCCAGATCCGGGTTGGCCGGGTCGAAATCCACCACCAGCGGGCGGATCTTGGTGCGCAGGAAGTGGTCGGGGCAGGATGTGCCAAGCGGCGCCAGCGTCTCAAGCGCATTGGAGCCGACAAATTCCAGCACCGCGTCCTGATCGTCGAAATGGCCGACCTTGTGGCGTTCCTTCGAGATCAGGCCGCGAATCACCGGCATCAGCCGGGCCGCCACCGCGCGGCGCTCGTCCTCGGGCAGCACCGGCACCTTGGCGCCGCCGAAAGCGGGCTTCCCGGCGGTCTTTTCCTCCAGCCAGGCGGCGGCCTTGTTGATGATCTCCAGCGTGGTCAGATAGCAGTCTTTCGCATCGTCCGCCCAGGTGAAAAGGCCGTGGCTTTCCAGCACCGCGCCGCGCATTCCCGGATTTTCGGTGGCCAGCTTCTCCAGCCACAGGCCCAACTCGTAACCCGGCTTCTTCCAGGGCAGCCAGCCGATCTCATCCCCGAAGATCTCTTTGGTCAGTTCCTTGGAATTGACCGAGGCCGCGATGGCGATGATCGCGTCGGAATGGACGTGATCGACATGTTTCCTGGGCACATAGGCATGCAAGGGCGTGTCGATCGAGGCCGCGCGGGGATTGAGGTTGAAGGTGCAATGCGGCAGGTAGCCGACCATCTCGTCCTCGAACGCGACGCCGCGATAAAGACCCTTCAGCGCGCGCAGCTTCTCCATGTAAAGCGTGGAAAAGCCGTCCATCTTCATCGAGCCGATATCCCCGCCCGAGCCCTTGACCCAGAGCACTTCGGCCCCGGCCCCGGTCAGCGGATCGGTCTCGATCACCTTGGCCGAGGTGTTGCCGCCGCCGTAATTGGTGACGCGCTTGTCCGAGCCGAGCAGATTCGAGCGGTAGAGCAGCTTTTCCGACTCGGTCATCGAGGCGGCTTTCGCGTCGTCCCACAGGTTTTCAAGCCGGTTCCCGGCGGGGGTGCTGACCATGATGTCCTCCCATTGCGCAGGCCGAATGCCGCGCCTCCTTCGCCCGGAAAAATGGCTTAGGCTGCGACAGGATGTCAATCAATTTCGATCATAAACGATCATTATGCAGGTGCAGAATGAATTTCTGCGATTGAAATTGATTGACAATGATCGGAACTCCAGAGAGGCTTCACCTCAGAGGGAGGCAGATATGCACGAAACGGAACGCCACAGGGTCATTCTCTCCGCCATTCAGGAGCGGCCGGTCGTCACCGTGCCGGACCTGTGCGCGATGACCGGCGCGTCCGAGGCCACGGTCCGGCGCGACATCGCCACGCTGCATGTCCAGAAAAAGCTGCGCCGCGTGCGCGGCGGGGCCGAGGCGATCTCGCCGCCGAATTTCGTTGGCATCAACGCCCGACCCTTCGCGGTGCAAGAGAGCATAAGGATCGCCGAAAAGCGCGCCATCGCCCGGGCGGCGGTCGATCTTTGCGACGACGGCGATGCGATCATCATCAACGGCGGCACCACCACCTTCCAGATGGTCCATCCGCTGACGACGAAGCGCTGCCAGATCTTCACCAACAGCTTCCCCATCGCGGAACACCTGCTGAACCATTCGAAGAATACCGTGATGCTGCCCGCAGGCGCCATCTACCGCGAGCAGAACATCATCCTGTCGCCCTTCGACGAGGACGGCAGCCGCCATTTCTATGCGCGCCGCATGTTCATGGGCTGCCGGGGCCTTGGCCCGCTGGGGCTGATGGAGGGCGATCCCCTGCTGGTCCAGGCCGAGCAGAAGCTGATCGGCCAGGCGGACGAGCTGATCGTGCTGGCCGACAGTTCGAAATTCCACGGCCGCTCCAGCCTGCTGCTGTGCCCGCTGTCGCGCATCCATACCGTCATCACCGACGACCGGGTCGAGGACCGCGCGGCGCGCATGATCGAGGCGGCCGAGGTGAAGCTGATCGTGGCCCCGGTGGCCGCGTCGGAACGCAAAACCCGCGCGCAGGAGGAATAGCGCGCAAAACCGCTCAAGGGAGGAACCGCATGAGCATCCTGAGAAAGGCCCTGACCACCGCCGCGCTGGCCACCGCGCTGATCGCCACCGGCGCGGCCGCCGAAACCAAGCGCATCGCGCTTGTGGTCAAATCCCTGGGCAACGGCTTCTTCGAGGCCGCCGCCCGTGGCGCCGAAGAGGCCGCCAAGGAACTCGGCGATGTCGAGATCATCTACACCGGGCCCACCACCACCACCGCGGCGGGCCAGATCGAGGTCATCAACGCCCTGATCGCCCAGCGGGTCGATGCCATCGCGGTTTCGGCCAACGACACCGACGCGCTGGTGCCCGCGCTGAAACGCGCCATGGATCGCGGCATCGTCGTGATCTCGTGGGATTCCGGCGTCGCGCCCGAGGGGCGGCAGATGCACCTCAACCCGTCGTCGAACCCGCTGATCGGCAATACCATCGTCAAGCTGGCCGCCGATCACCTGCCCGAGGGCGGCGATGTGGCCTTCCTGTCGGCCACCACCACCTCGACCAACCAGAACATCTGGATCGAGGAGGCGACCAAGGTCCTGCCGAACTACCCGGGGATCAATGTCGTCGCGACCGTCTATGGCGACGATCTTGCCGACAAATCCTACCGCGAGACGCAGGGGCTGCTGCAGACCTATCCGAACCTCAAGGCGATCATCGCCCCCACCTCGGTCGGCATCGTCGCGGCGGCGCAGGCCGTCACCGATGCGGGCAAGGTGGGCGAGGTCAACGTCACCGGCCTCGGCCTGCCCTCGGAAATGGCGGGGCATGTGAAATCGGGCGCCTCGCAAAGCTTCGCGATCTGGAATCCGGTCGATCTGGGCTATGCCGCGACCTGGATCGCCTATGAACTCGCCTCGGGCAATGCCACGGCCGAGCCGGGGGCCGAGATCCCGATGGGCCGCATCGGCACCGTCACGCTGGACGAGAACACCGAAGGCGCGATGTCGGATCCGTTCACCTACGACGCCTCGAACATCGACGAATTCTCGTCGGTCTTCTGATCGGCGGGCTTTCGCGGACCCGGTCGGCCAGATCGGCCGGGTCCGCATCTTCTTATTCAGGTCACGTTCCATGCAGGCTGCAATCCCGGCCGCCATCGGCACCAAACCGGTGCTGAGCTTGCGCGGCATCTCGAAAAGCTTTCCCGGCGTGCGTGCGCTGTCGGACGTGCGGCTCGACCTCTGGCCCGGCCAGGTCACCGCCCTGATCGGCGAGAACGGCGCGGGCAAGTCGACCATCGTCAAGGTGCTGACCGGCATCTACCAGCCCGATGAGGGCACCATCGCCGTCAACGGCGCCGAGACGCGCTTTCCCACCGCCCAGGCGGCGGGCAAGGCCGGGGTGACCGCGATCCATCAGGAAACCGTGCTCTTCGACGAATTGACGGTGGCCGAGAACATCTTCATCGGCCATGCGCCGCGAGGCCGCCTGGGCCTGATCGACACCCGCCGGATGGAGGAGGAGGCGCGCCGCCTGCTCGCCTCGATCGGCGCCGATCTCGACCCGCGAGTGCGGCTGCGCGAATTGGGAATCGCCTCGAAACACCTCGTCGCCATCGCGCGGGCGCTGTCCATCGACGCCCGCGTGGTGATCATGGACGAACCCACCGCCGCGCTTTCACACAAGGAAATCCACGAGCTTTACGATCTGGTGGAACAGCTCAAACGCCAGGGCAAGGCGATCCTGTTCATCAGCCACAAGTTCGACGAGATCTTTCGCATCGCCGACCGATGGACGGTGTTCCGCGACGGCCAGTTCGTGGGCGAGGGCCATATGTCCGACGCCACCGAGGCGAAGCTGGTGCAATTGATGGTGGGCCGCTCGGTCGACCAGATCTATCCCAAGCGCCCGGCCCGCATCGGCCCGCCGGTGCTGACGGTAGCGGGCTACAGCCATCCGACCGAATTCGAGGATATCGGCTTCACCCTTCACGCGGGTGAGATCCTTGGCTTCTACGGCCTGGTCGGCGCGGGCCGGTCCGAGGTGATGCAGGCCCTGTTCGGGATCACCCGCCCCTCCAGGGGCGCCTGCCGCATCGGCGAGCAGGTGCTGGCCCTGCGCTCGACCTCCGAGGCGGTCGAGGCCGGGATCGTCTATGTGCCCGAGGATCGCGGCAAGCAGGGCGCGGTGAAGGGGCTGCCGATCTTCCAGAACGTCACCCTGCCCTCTCTGCGCGCGACCTCGCGCGCGGGTTTCCTGCGGCTGACCGAGGAATTCGCCATGGCGCGCGAATATACCCGGCGGCTGGACCTGCGCGCGGCCAGCCTCGATCAGGACATCGGCCTGTTGTCGGGCGGCAACCAGCAAAAGGTCGTCATCGCCAAATGGCTGGCGACGAAGCCGAAGATCATCATCCTTGATGAGCCGACCAAGGGCATCGACATCGGATCGAAGGCCGCCGTCCACGATTTCATGTCCGAACTCGCCGCCCAGGGGCTGGCGGTGATCATGGTCTCCTCCGAGATCCCCGAGGTTCTGGGCATGTCCGACCGGGTGATCGTGATGCGCGAGGGCCGGATCGCCGCCGAATTCGAAGGCGGGCGGATGACCCCGGAAAACCTGGTCCGCGCCGCCGCGGGCATCGAGGGAGAGGCGGCATGAAGACATTTCCGAAATCGCGCGAGGCCATTCTGGCGCTGGCGATCCTGCTGCTGCTCGCCGTGGTCGCCAGCCGCTTTCCCGGCTTCGTGCGGCCGGTGAGCCTTGCCAATGTGCTGACCGATACCTCGCCCCTGATCATTCTGGCGCTTGGCCAGATGGTGGTGATCCTGACCAAATGCATCGACCTGTCGATGGCGGCGAACCTTGCACTTTCGGGCATGGTCGCGGGGCTTTTGAACATGGCGGGCGTGCCGCTGCCCCTGATCCTGATCGCGGTGGTCGCGCTTGGCGCGGCGCTCGGCGCGATCAACGGGCTTCTGGTCTGGAAGCTGGCGATCCCCTCCATCGTGGTGACCTTGGGCACGATGACGATCTATCGCGGCGCGATCTTTCTGCTGACCAAGGGGCAATGGATCAACGCCCACCAGATGAGCGACGGGTTCAAGGCCTTTCCGCGCGCGGTGTTCCTGGGCCTGCCGGTCATGGCCTGGATCATGATCGCCATCGTGATCGCGGCCTGGGTGGTGGTGAACCGCACCCCCCTCGGCCGGGCCTTCTTCGCCGTGGGCGGCAATCCCCATGCCGCCGTCTATACCGGGATCTCGGTGGGGCGGACGCAGTTCTGGGCCTTCACGCTCGCGGGTGCGCTGGCGGGGCTGACCGGCTATCTGTGGGTCGCGCGCTATGCGGTGGCCTATGTCGATATCGCCAACGGGTTCGAGCTCGACGTGGTCGCGGCCTGCGTGATCGGCGGCATCGCCATCGCCGGGGGCGCCGGATCGGTCGCGGGCGCGGTGATGGGGGCGATCTTCCTGGGCATCGTCAAGAACGCGCTGCCGGTCGTCGGCATCTCGCCCTTCGCGCAGATGGCGATTTCCGGCACCGCGATCCTGATCGCCATCGCCTTCAACGCGCGCGGACAGGGGCCGAAGGGCCGCATCATCCTGAAAAAGGCCGAACACAGGACGCTGGAGGCAGGCGCATGAGCATCTCGCAAGGACGCCGGATCCCCGACCGGCTGGTGCCCGGCTGGCAACGCGCGCTGAAAAGCTGGGAGGCGCTGCTGCTGGCGGTCGCCGTGGCGATCTTCATCTTCAACTCCTTCGCCTCGCCCTGGTTTCTCGATCCGTGGAACCTGTCGGACGCCAGCTTCAACTTCACCGAAAAGGCGATGATCGCCTTCGCCATGGCGCTTTTGATCATCGCGGGCGACATCGACCTGTCGGTGGCCTCGATCATGGCGCTGGTCTCGACGGTGATGGGGGTGGCGATGGCGGCGGGGGCCGCGACCCCGGTGCTGGTGGCGCTCGGCCTTGGCACGGGGCTTTTGTGCGGGGCCTTCAACGGCATGCTGGTCGCGGGCTTCGGCCTGCCCTCGATCGTGGTGACCATCGGCACGATGAGCCTGTTTCGCGGCATCTCCTACATCGTGCTGGGGGACGGGGCCTTCACCGGCTATCCGGCGGATTTCGCCTTCTTCGGCCAGGGCTATGTCTGGTGGGTGATCACTTTCGAACTGGTTCTGTTCGCGGTCTTCGCCCTGGTCTTCGCGGTGCTGCTGCACGGCACCTCCTTCGGCCGCAGCGTCTATGCCATCGGCAACAACGCCACCGCCGCGCGGTTTTCCGGCATCCGGGTAGACCGAGTCCGCTTCATCCTGTTCCTGCTGACCGGCGTGATGAGCGCCATCGCCGCGATCTGCCTGACCTCGCGCCTCGGCTCCACCCGCCCCTCAATCGCGCAGGGGTTCGAGCTTGAGGTGGTGACGATGGTCGTCCTCGGCGGCGTCTCGATCCTCGGCGGGTCGGGCTCGATCCCGGGCGTGGTGCTGGCCGCGCTGATCATGGGGCTGGTGACCTTCGGCCTCGGCCTTCTGAACGTGCCGGGGATCGTCATGTCGATCATCATCGGCGCGCTGCTGATCGGGGTGATCGCGCTCCCGCGCCTCTGGGCCATGGTGCGGCACTGATGGAACGCTACGCCTTCCGCATGCAGTTGAACCCGGGGATGGCGGCCGAATACCGCCGCCGCCATGACGAAATCTGGCCCGAACTGGTCGCGCTGCTGAAAGCGGCCGGGGTCTCGGATTACTCGATCTGGCTCGACCCCGAGACCGGCGCGCTCTTCGGCCTCCTGACCCGGACCAAGGGGCACGGCATGGCCGCGCTGCCCGCCCATCCGGTGATGAAACGCTGGTGGGCGCATATGGCCGATCTGATGCAGACGCACCCGAGCAACGAGCCCGTCTCGGTGCCGCTCACCCCGATGTTCCACCTGCCATGACCGCCCGCCATATCGCCGTCATCGACATCGGCAAGACCAATGCCAAACTCGCGCTGGTCGAGGCCGGAACCCTGCGCGAGCTTGCGGTGGTGACGCGGCCCAACATCGTGCGCCCCGGCCCGCCCTGGCCGCATTTCGACCTCGACGGACATTGGGAGTTCTTCCTCCATCATCTGGCGGCCTTCCATGCCGCGCATGGGGTGGATGCGATCTCGGTCACCACCCATGGCGCGGCGGCGGTGCTGCTCGACGCGCAGGGCGCGCTCGCCGCGCCGATGCTGGATTACGAACACAGGGGCCCCGACGATCTGGCGCGGGAATACGACGCGATCCGCCCGGATTTCGCGCAGACCGGATCGCCGCGTCTGGGGCTGGGTCTGAACCTCGGCGCGCAATTGCACTGGCTGTTCCGCACGCAACCGGGATTGCGCGAGCGCACCGCCCATGTCCTGACCTATCCGCAATACTGGGGCTGGCGCCTGACCGGAGAACTGGCGAGCGATGTCACCTCGCTGGGCTGTCACACCGATCTGTGGAACCCGTGGGAGGGGAAATTCTCCTCGCTGGTCGGCCGCCTGGGGCTGGAGGATCGCCTCGCCCCCGCCCGCCGCCCGGGCGAGGTTCTGGGCGAATTGCGCGCCCGGATCGCCGCGCGCACCGGCCTGTCGGCGCGGACGCCGGTCGCGGTCGGGATCCACGATTCGAACGCCTCGCTCTACCCGCATGTGCTGGCGCGGCGGGGGGCGTTCTCGGTCGTGTCGACGGGAACCTGGGTGGTCTGCATGGCCGTCGGCGGCGCCCGGACCGATCTGGACCCCGCGCGCGACCTGCTGGTCAATGTGAACGGGCTGGGTCGGCCCGTCCCCTCGGCCCGTTTCATGGGCGGGCGGGAATACGAGATCATCCGCGCCGGTCGCGATCCGCATCCCCTGCCCGCCGACCGCGCGGCGGTGCTGGCCGGGGGCGTGATGATCCTGCCCGCGGTCGAGCCCGGATCGGGCCCGTTCCAGGGGCGCCGGATGCGGTGGAGCGCGGCGCCCGCCTCCGAGGGGCAGCGGCTTACCGCGCTCTCGCTCTATCTGGCGCTGATGACCGGGACCTGCCTGCGGTTGATCGGCGCCGAGGGGCCGGTGATCGTCGAGGGGCCGTTTGCCCGCAACCGCGATTATCTGGACATGCTGGCCGCGCTGCGGCCCGGCGGGGTCGAGATCGCCGCATCGGCCACCGGAACCTCGGTCGGCGCCGCGCTGCTGGCCCTGCCCGGGGCCATCGCGCCCACGGCCGCGGTCCGCCACCCGCCGCCCGCGGATCGGCATGCCTTGCGGGCCTATGCGAAGGATTGGCAGGCCCGGGTGGCCGAAGATCACGATCCCGCCTCCGAAGAACCGCCGCGATCGCCCTGATTTCCGTCGGTCGGCACAACGCCGCCCGGCCCGCATCGCTTTCGGCCGATGGCCCGGCGGCCACGCGCCGCCCCATCGCATTCCGGGTGACCGGCGCCGCCAAGCCCGACATCTTGCACAACGCGCCGGGGTCCGGCGCCTGCGAAAGACTTCCGTCATTGCCGTGGCATGGCCGCGCGCCCCAATCTGCGACCGAAGGGCATAACGGGGGCGGACATCCCCCCGACCTTTAGCTCGTCTATGTCCTGGCCTGCCTCGTGCTGCTGGTCACGCCGGGGCCGAACGGGTTGCCCTGCATCAATCACTCCGTCCGTTTCGGCCCGGGCCGAACCTTCCGGACCTCGCTGGGCAGCGGGGCGGGCGTCCTTTTGATGATCGCGGCGTCTATGGAGGGCCTCGGCGCCATTCCGCTCGCCTCCGAGGCGCTGTTTTCACTGGTGAAATGTCTGGGTGCGGCGGATGAGCGCGTGGCTGGCGCGGAACGGAAAAGCGTTCAATCGCGCGACAGCCTGCATGTTCGTCGGGATTGCCGGTATGGCCCTGACCTCCGAACGCGCGAGATGACATGGGACGGCCCGGGGTTTTCGCGTCGATCCGGCCGATCCGCGCGGCAGCGATCTCGACGGATCGGCGGGACCGGGCCGCCGATGGCGGCTGCGCAGCTATTCGGCGGGACCGAACCTCAAGACCCCCGCAACCCGCGGACCGCCCTCGCTATCCGAGGGGTGGGAGACGCCGTCCATGACCACGACTTCGGGGAAATCGAACGGGCTGACCCCGTCGAGACATGCGACGTTGATTCCGAACTGGCTCGGGTTCGAGCGGCGCCGGTGGTGGGTGTAGATCCCGCAGGTCTTGCAGAAATAGTGCTTCGCCGCCTTGGTATTGAACTGATAAAGCGTCAGATTTCCCTCGCCTTTGACGAATTCGATATCCGCGAGATTCGCCGACACCGCGATGGCGCCCCGCATCCGGCAATACGAGCATGAACAGCGCCGGATCGTGTCGAACCCGTCCGTCAGCCGGACCTTGAACTGCACCGAGCCGCAATGGCAGGCCGCATCGTGCTGGTGTCGCGGGTCGTTCATCGGTGGTCGCCTCCTTGCCTGACCGCGAGGCTAGGCACCCGGCCCTCCCGCGGCAATAGGCCTTCGCGCCGATCCGGCCAGTGGCCGCGACACCGCACGCGGCGCAGCATCGCGCCAGGGCTAGCGCGGACTGTCCATGACGAGGAGCAGCAGCGCGTCCCCGTCGAGCGCCTCGTAGCAATGCGCGACATCGCCGGAATAGCGGTAGTAATCGCCCGGAAAGATCTCCGCCGCATTCTCGGGCGGCCCCAGCCTCACCCTGCCGCGGCACAGGAAGGCATGCTCCACGGTCCCGCGCGGATGCGGGTCCGAGCGGCGCACCGAACCCGGTTTCAGCAGGACCCGGTAAAGGTCGCGCCGCCGGTCGGGGGGGGATTTGTCCAGCAGCACCGTCTCGAAAGCCGACTGGCCCGAGCCAAGGCTGACACCCTCCCTCGCCCGGATCAGCGCGCCGTGCGACGATGCGCTCTCGAAGAGCGAGCTGAACGGAACGCCGAGGGCGTTGGCGATGGCCCAGAGGGTCTCGACATTCGGATTGCCCTTGCCGGCCTCAAGTTGCGACAGGGTGGATTTGGCCAGCCCCGCCCGCGCGGCAAGGGCCGAGAGGGTAAGCTGGGCCTGCTCCCTCTCACGGCGGATGGCGGCGGCGATGATGGTGTTCGGCGACATTCGTTCATTATAGCACCACAAGGTTCGATTTGACGAACGGTTTTGTTTCGTTCATCATATCGAACGATGTTCGACAAGGTGACCCCCATGACCGATGAACCCCAAACGCCCGCCGCCCGGGAATTCCGCCGCGGCCTGCGCGACATCACCCCGCTGTCGGTCGGCGTCGCCGTCTACGGCCTCGCCTTCGGGCTGCTGGCGGCGGGCCAGGGGATGGGCGCGCCCCTCACCGGCCTCATGGGGGCGCTGGTCTTCGCCGGTTCGGCACAGATCGTCGCGGTGGAGCGGCTGGCATCGGGGGCGGGCGCCCTGCTGGCGGTGGTCGCGGGGCTGGCGCTGAACCTGCGCCTTCTGCTGATGACGGCCGCGCTGCGCGGCGAATTCGGCGGGCGGCCGCTCTGGCAGGTCATGCTGGGCACGCATCTGACCTCGGACGAGAACTGGGTGCTGATGCATGCCACCCGCAATGGCGGAGGGCGCGCCGGATACTGGTATCTCGTCGGCGGCGGCACGAGCCTGATCGCGGTCTGGGTGGCCTCGACGGCCCTGGGGGCCGGTTTCGCCCGCTCCCTGCCCGATCTGGCGGCGCGCGGCATGGATTTCGCCTTCACCGCCGCGTTCATCCTGCTGCTCACCAGCCTCTGGCAGGGGCGGCAAAGCCTGCCGCCCTGGGCGATTTCGGCCACGATCGCGGCGGGCTGCGCTGTGCTTTTGCCGCTCGACCCGTCCTGGGGCCTGATCGCGGGCGCCATGGCGGGGGCGGGGGTTGCCGGGATGCGCCGCCATGGCTGAGCATCTGGTCGTCATCGCCGGGCTGGCGCTCGGCACCTTCGCGATCCGTTTCGGGGGCTATCTGCTGGGCGCGCGCATCCCCTCCGGCGGCCCCTGGGGGCGCGGGTTGCAGGCCTTGCCGGGCTGCCTGATCGCGGCCCTGCTGGCGGTGATCCTGATCCAGTCGGGCCCCGCCGAAAGGGTGGCGGCGGCGGTGGCGCTGGCCGTCGCGCTGGTGTCGCGCAGCCTGCCGCTGACCATGATCGCCGGGGTCGGCTCGGTCTGGCTGCTGCGCGGCCTCGTCTGAGTCGCATGGGCGCGACCCGCCCCCCGTGGCAAGGGGGCCCGGCAGCGAAGTCGAAGGCCCGAGCCTGTCGCCCGGCAAAGCCCCGCCCTTCCCTTTCCCGCCGTCCCGCCCCATATCTGGCCCCGACGAAGCCCTGAAAGGACCCCGATGGACGGCGATCTCTACGGCCGCGCGCTTTACCTCGTCCTGCTTCTGGCGGCGGTGGGGGGCTGGGTAATCGTGGAATACCGCGCCCGCCTCGGCACCGCGCTGCGCACCGCCGCCGCCTGGGGGCTGATCTTCCTGGGGGTGATCGCGGGCTACGGCATGTGGAACGACATCCGCCGCGACGTCTCGCCCCCGCGGATGATGGCCAGCGAATCCACGGTCGAGCTGCGCCGCGCGGCGGACGGGCATTTCTACGCCGATCTCATGCTCGACGGCACGCCGGTCCTGTTCATGGTCGACACCGGCGCGACCAATATGGTGCTGAGCCGCCGGGACGCGCAAAGGCTGGGGCTGGACCCGGACGGCCTGGCCTATCTCGGCTCGGCCCAGACCGCGAACGGCACCGTCCGCACCGCCCGCGTCGGCCTGGACGAGGTGGTGCTGGGCCCCTTCCTCGACACCGGGCTTGCCGCCTATGTGAACGATGGCGAGATGGAGGGATCGCTTCTGGGCATGGACTACCTGCGCCGCTTCTCGATCAGGATCGAGAGCGACCGGATGATCCTGAGCCGCTGAGACGGGCTTCGCCCCCGCCCGCGCGCACCCGGGTTGCGGGCGGCAGGGTGCGCATGGGATCACCCTGTGCGACGCGGCGGGGCGAGATGTCCCCCCCCCTTCCGCGCGCGCTGCAGGTCGCTTTCTGAAACGCTGTTCCGCGCCCGCCGTTGCCCCCCCGCGCGCGTTGCGGGACCTGCCCGGCCGACCCGGGACCTGCCCGATCTCGCACGACCAAGCCCGCCTGCGCCCTGCCCTGCGGAGCCCTGCACCCGGCCCCGCCCCCCGACCCGACCCCCTGGCCCGATCAGGCCAGCGGACCACCTCTGCACGCCCCGGACCGGCCTACGGACCGGAAACCTGCCCCGGAAGCCTGCCAAGGCCCGTTCCGGGGCCATCGGGCCCGACGCCCCGGCACGGAGCCGACCCCAGGCCCCGCCCCCAAGCGGCGGCGCCCGGGAAATCCGCGGCTAGGACCCCGATTGCGCCTTCTTCTCCCACCGGCCGCTGGCGTCGGACCAGAATTCGGCCACCAGCCCCGCCGCGCAGACCGCGCGCCATTCGGCCCTCGCCGCCTCAAGCTGCGCGGGGTCGCGCGCCTCGAACAACAGCCACACCCGCTCCATCCGCCGCGACTCGTCGGGATCGACCTGCGCGCCGCCCAGAAGCAGCACCGCCCTGGGATCGTTCGCCGGGGTCGGCGTCGCCATCGGGGCACCGGAAGCCGCGCCCGCGCCGATCAGCACCGGCTGCCGCGCGTCATGCGGCCCGCCCTCGACCCCATGGGGCAGGAAGCCGTTCGCAGGCGAAAGCCAGAGCCGTTCGTCCAGCAGCGCAAGCGCCGCGCGGTCGGGCCCGCGCAGGCTGACCGGCCAGCCCTGCGCCAGCGCGCCCTCCAGCAGCGGGCGCACCGCATCCTCCAGCGCGGTCTGGCCAAGCTGGTAGAATTTCACCGCCCCCATCGGACGCCCCCCTTTCCGGCGCCCTTCCCCGCGCCCGTCCCGGTAATCCTCGCCGCGCCCCTCATCCCCGCTCGAACCTGTCGCGGATCAGCCGGTCAAGCGACAGCACCCCCCAGCCGGTGGCGCCCTTCGGCCCATGCGCGGTATCGGCCTTCACATAGGCCGTGCCCGCGATGTCCAGATGGATCCAGGGCATGCCGGTCCGGACGAAGCGTTGCAGGAACTGCGCCGCGGTGATCGAGCCCGCCTCGCGCCCGCAGGAATTCACCATGTCGGCGATGCGGCTCTTGAGCTTGGCGTCATAGCCCGGGCCAAGCGGCAGCCGCCATGCGCCCTCGCCCTCGGCCTCGGCGGCCTTGAGGAAGGCATTGCACAGCGCGTCGTCGTTGGAGAACACCCCGGCATTGTCATGGCCGAGCGCGACGATCACCGCGCCGGTCAGCGTGGCGAGGTCGATCACCCCTTTCGGCTCGAACCGCTCCTGCGCATACCAGAGCACGTCGGCCAGCACGAGCCGCCCCTCGGCATCGGTGTTGATGACCTCGATCGTGTCGCCCTTCATCGAGCGCACCACATCGCCCGGGCGCTGCGCCCGCCCGTCGGGCATGTTCTCGACCAGACCCACCAACCCCACGACATTGACCCGGGCCTTGCGCAAAGCCAGCGCGCGCATGACGCCCGCCACGGTGGCGGCGCCGCCCATGTCCATGGTCATCTCCTCCATCCCCGCCGCGGGCTTGATCGAGATGCCGCCGGTGTCGAAACAGACCCCCTTGCCCACCAAGGCCAGCGGCGATTCGCCCGCCGGGCCGCCGCGCCACTGGATCACCACCACCTTCGACGGGCTCTCGGACCCCTGGCCCACGCCAAGCAGCGCGCGCATGCCCAGCCGGGCCAGGTCGGGCTCTTCCAGGATCTCGACCTCAAGCCCCAGTTCCTGCATCGCGGCAAGGCGGGCGGCGAATTCGTCGGTGGTCAGCACATTGGCGGGCTCGGACACCAGGTCCCGGGCGAAGAACACGCCCTCGGCCAAGGCGGCCAGCGGACCGGCCTCGGCCGCGACGGCCTCGGGGGAGGCGACCATCACCACCGCCGGGCCGCGCGGCTTGGCCGGGGCCGAGCGGTAGACCTCGAATTCATAGGCCCGCAGCGCAAGGCCGAAGGCGATCTGGCTGGCGCGGGGATGGGTCTCGGCCAGGACGGTCAGCGCCGCGCCGCCATGGCCCCGGGCGATGGTGGACCCGGCCTTGCGCGCCGCCGCCTGGTCGGCGCGGCGCGGCAGGCGCAGGATCTGCACCGCCTCGGCCACCAGCCCCGCCGGAAAGGCAAGCTCCAGCGCCTCGCCCGGCTTGAGGGCGGCGAAGGCCTCGGAGCCGGTCGCGCGCGAGATCGCCCCCCGCGTGGCCCGGTCGAGCCTGCGCGCGGCAGGCGAAAGCGCGGCCCCCGCATCGGCGAAAAGCGCGATCCGGCCGGGAGTTTCGGCCAGCGCGCCCGGATCGGTTTCGCGGAACTGGATTTCAAGCGGCTGCGGCATCTGGGATGATCCTTGCGTGGTTCTTCGGCTGGGCGCGGGTCGGGCCATGCGCACCGGAACGACCCCCCGAAGGGCCCGGATGACCCCCGGGACCCCCGGGGACCCTCGGCGCGGAAGGCTAGCCCCCGGCGCGCCGATTGGCCAGATATGAGTTTTACCCCATTGCGAAATCCGCTAGGGTCCCGGCCAGATCTGGTAGAGGCCCTGTGCGCGTGTCGAGATTCGACCGATATATGCTGTCGCAACTGCTTGCGCTGTTCGGCTTTTTCAGCCTCGTTCTGGTGGCGGTCTACTGGGTCAACCGGGCGGTCGGCCTGTTCGACCAGTTGATCGGCGACGGACAGACCGCGCTTGTCTTCGTAGAATTCTCGCTCTTGACGCTGCCCAATGTGATCCGGCTGGTGCTGCCGATCTCGGCCTTCGCGGCCTGCCTTTACGCCGTGAACCGGCTGATGCAGGAATCGGAACTGGTGGTGATGCAGGCCACCGGCTTTTCCGCCTTCCGCCTGGCCCGTCCGGTGGTGTTCTTCGGATTCTGCGTCTGCGTCATGCAGCTTCTGTTGACCAATCTCCTCGTCCCGATGAGCCAGACCCGCCTTGCCGAACGCTCGGCCGAGATCAGCGAGAACATCACCGCGCGCTTCCTGAACGAGGGGCGCTTCATGCATCCCGCCAGCGGCGTCACGCTCTATATCCGCCAGATCAGCCCCTTGGGCGAGTTGAACGACCTTTTCCTGTCGGACGAGCGCAGCCCCCAGACCGCGACCGTCTATACCGCGCGCCAGGCGCTGATCGTGCGCGGCGAGGCGGCGCCGCGCCTCGTCATGCTCGACGGCATGGCCCAGACCATGAGCCGCGACGGCAGGCGCCGGATCTCGGTCACCCGTTTCGCCGATTTCACCCTGGATCTGGGGGCGATCATCGGAACCTCTGCCGGACGGCTGCAAAGCCTGCGCGAGCTTGCCACGCCCGAATTGCTGCGCGCCTCGGCCGAGACCGCCGAGCGCACCGGCGCCTCGCGCGCGGCGCTGCTGGAAGAGGGGCATTCGCGCCTGGCCGGGCCGCTGCTGGGGCTGGCGGCGCCGCTTCTGGGCTTTGCGGCGATGATGCTGGGCGGGTTTTCGCGCTTCGGGCTGTGGCGGCAGATGGGGGGGGCGGTGCTGCTGATCATCGCGCTGCAGATGCTCAACACCTCGGCCTCGGGCGCGGCGCTGCGCTCTGAAAACGGCTGGCCCGCGCTTTACGCCGCGCCCCTGTTCGGCGTGCTGGCGGCGGGGGGGCTTTTGTGGATCGCACAGCGCCCCCGGCGGCTGCGGCGCGCGGCGGTCCCGGCATGACGCTTTCGCTTTACATCGCGCGCCGCTTCCTGGGCAGCGTCGGCATGGTCTTCCTGATCTTCTTCGGGATCCTGCTGCTGATCGACATGATCGAGCAGTTGCGCCGCTTTTCCGATGCCGGGGTCTCGATGGGCACGACCTTGCAGCTTGCGCTGATGAACGTGCCCGAGACGCTCTACCGCATCCTGCCGCTGATCTTCGTCATCGGCTCGGTCGCGCTGTTCCTGGCGCTGGCGCGGTCGTCGGAGTTGGTGGTGGTGCGCGCGGCGGGGCGTTCGGGGCTGCGCTTCCTGGCGACGCCGGTCTTCGTGTCGCTGGTGGTCGGGCTGCTGGCGGTGGCGGTGCTGAACCCGATCGTCGCCGCCACCTCGAAGGCCTATGAGGATCTGCGCGCGGGCCTGTCGGCGGGCGGGCAATCGGTGCTTTCGGTGTCGGATTCGGGGCTGTGGCTGCGCCAGGGCGGCGATTACGGCCAGACCGTGATCGAGGCCGCCCGCGCCAATCTGGACGGGACCGAGCTTTACGACGTGACCTTCCTGACCTTCGGCCCCGACGGCATTCCCGCCAGCCGCTACCACGCCGCGCGCGCCCGGCTCAGCCCCGGGGCCTGGGTGGTCGAGGGGGCCAAGTTCTGGGACCTGACCGCCGCCAATCCCGAACTGGTCTCGACCGACCTGCCGGGCGAGACCCGCCTGCCCTCGGACCTGACGCCCGAGCGGATCCGCGACAGTTTCGGCACCCCTTCCGCCGTGCCGGTCTGGGACCTGCCCGACCATATCGAGGGGCTGGAGCGCGCCGGATTTTCCGCCCGCGCCTATCGGCTGTGGTTCCAGATGGAACTGGCGCAACCGCTGCTTCTGACCGCGATGGTGCTGGTCGCGGCGGGCTTCACCATGCGGCATGCGCGGTTCGGCAAGACCGGGATGCGGGTGCTCTATGCGATCCTCAGCGGATTTGCCCTGTTCTTCCTGCGCAACTTCGCGCAAGCCTTGGGCGAGTCGGGACAGATCCCCATCGCGCTTGCGGCCTGGAGCCCGCCCGTCGCGGCGGTGATGCTGGCGCTTGGCCTGTTGTTGCATCTGGAGGACGGTTGATGGGCCCCGTGACGCTCCCGGGCCGCATCCTGCGCATCCTTGCGCTTTGCGCGGCGCTGCTGGCGCCCGCCGGCGGCCTGCGCGCGCAGGAAAGCGCCACGCTGGTCTCGGACCGGATCGAGGTCACCGGCGACAGCCGCCTGATCGCCAGCGGCAAGGTCGAGGTGCTTTACAAGGGCACGCGGCTTTCCGCGAGCCGCATCACCTACGACCGCGCCACCGAACGCCTTGAGATCGAGGGCCCGATCACCCTGGTCGAGGCCGGGGGCGACAGCGTGATCCTCGCCTCGGCCGCCGATCTGCGCTCGGACCTGTCCGAGGGCATCCTGACCAGCGCGCGGCTGGTCCTGAACCAGCAGCTCCAGATGGCCGCGAGCCGCCTCGCCCGGGTCGAGGGGCGCTATACCGCGATGGACCGCGTCGTCGCCTCGTCCTGCCGGGTCTGCGCCGCCAGTCCCACCCCGCTGTGGGAGATCCGCGCCACCCGCGTCGTCCATGACGAGGTGGCGCGCCAGATCTATTTCGACCATGCCCAGTTCCGCATCTCGGGCGTGCCGGTCTTCTACATCCCGCGCCTGCGCATGCCCGATCCCACGCTCGACCGCGCGCAGGGCTTCCTGCCCGCGCGGCTGCGCACCACCTCGGACCTGGGGACGGGGCTGAAGATCCCCTATTTCATCCCGCTCGGCGCCTCGCGCGATCTGACGCTGGCGCCCTATCTGACCACGACCGGCGCCACCACGCTTGAGATGCGCTACCGCCAGGCCTTCCGCACCGGCACCATCGAATTCAACGGCGCGATCAGCCGCGACAACCTGACCGACGACAGCCTGCGCGGCTATCTCTTCGGCAGGGGCGCCTTCGATCTGCCGGACGACTACCGCCTGACCTTCGGCATCCAGGCCGCGTCGGACAATGCCTATCTGCTGGACTACGGCTATTCCGATCTCGACCGGCTCGACAGCCGGGCCGAGATCAGCCGGGTGCGCCGCAACGGCTTTCTCTCGGCCCGGCTGGTGGCCTTCCAGTCGCTGCGCGACGAGGACGACAACGACACCCTGCCCTCGCTGGTCGCGGATGTGACCTTCCACCGGCGCTTCTCGCTGGGCCCCCTGGGGGGCGAGGGCGGGCTGAGGATCCAGACCCACAACCATTACCGCACCTCGGACGATCCCCTCGACGGGCCCGATCCCGACACGATCGCCGACGGGCGCGACATGGGCCGGGTCTCGGCCCGGATCGACTGGCGCCGCAGCCTGATCCTGCCCGGCGGGATCGAGGCCACCGCGCTTGGCGAGGCTCAGCTCGACGCCTATTCCATCCGCCAGGATGCGATCTACGGCGGCAATTACGGGCGCGGCCATGCGGCGGCGGGGATCGAATTGCGCTGGCCCTGGGTGCGCGCGGGCGGCGGCAGCGGCGGCGCGACCACCGGCGCGACCCATGTGATCGAGCCGGTGGCGCAACTGATCTGGGCCAACCGCCACGGCGACGCGATCCCGGACGAGGATTCGACCCTGGTCGAGTTCGACGAGGGCAATCTCTTCTCGCTCGGCCGCTTTCCCGGCGCGGATGCGGTGGAAGAGGGCTACCGCGCCAATCTGGGCGTGACCTGGACCCGTTTCGACCCCGAGGGCTGGAACCTGGGCCTGACCCTGGGCCGGGTGATGCGGGCGCGCGACGAAGGGCAGTTCGGCCCGGCATCGGGGCTGGGGGGGCGAAGCTCGGACTGGCTGGCGGCGGTGAACCTCGACTGGGAAAGCGGCGTGCAGACGACGGGGCGGGTGCTCTTCGACAATGATTTCGAGATCACAAAGGCCGAATTGCGCTTCGATTTCGTCGACGAGATCTTCTCGCTCTCGGGCTCGGCGCTCTGGGTGATCGCCGATCCCGCCGAGAACCGCCCCGATCCGACGCGCGAATTGCGGCTCGACACCGGCTGGCAGGTCACCCCGGCGATGAAGGCGAAATTCCGCGGCAGCTACGATTTCGAATCCCATCGCGGCACGCTGGCGGGGATGGGGGTGGAATTCCGCAACGACTGCGTGTCGGTAGATCTTTCCCTCTCGCGCCGGTTCACTTCCTCGACTAGTGTGTCGCCGACCACCGATTTCGGCCTTTCGGTCGATCTGATCGGCTTTGGCAGCAGCAAGGCGGCGGGGCCGACGGGGAGATGCTTCTAGGAGATCTTCCCGGGCGGAACACCCGGCAGAGATCGGGACAGGGATCGGGGCCGGACCGGGCGGACAGCCCGCAAGGGCCAGGGAACCGGACAGGCGATGCAATCGGACGGACGATGAAACAGGCGGAATTTCGGTCGAGACTTGAAGCGGCATCGGGGCGGCGCGCAAGCGCGGGCGGCCTGGTGCGAGGCTGCGCGCTTGGCGCGGCGGTGGCGGCGGGGCTGGGCCTTGGCGGCCGACCGGCCGACCTGGCCCCGGGCCTTGCTGCAGGCGCCCTCTTTCCCCCGGCGCAGGCGCAGAACCTTTTCGCCCCCAGCCTTTACGTCAACGATCAGGTCATCACCCGGTTCGAGGTGATCCAGCGCGCGCTTTTCCTGCAGGTGCTGCGCCAGCCCGGCAACCCCGAGGAAGAGGCGCTGAAATCGCTGGTGAACGAGCGGCTTCAACGCAGCGAGGCCACCCGGCTGGGCATCCGGCTGAGCGAGGCCGAGGTCGTGCAGGGGATGGAGGAATTCGCCGCGCGCGCCAGCCTTTCGGCCGAGGAACTGGTGGCCGAATTGCAAAAGGTCGGCATTGCCGCCGAAACCTTCCGCGATTTCGTCTCTTCGGGCCTGCTCTGGCGCCATGCGGTGCGCGCGCGCTACCTCGGCCAGGTCACCGCGACCGAGGCCGAGGTCGACCGCCTCCAGCAATCCCTTGCCCGTCCGCGCGCGCTGAAGGTGCAGCTTTCCGAACTGGTGATCCCGATGGAGCCCGGCAACGAGGATGCCGCCGTCGCGCTTGCCACCCGCCTTTCGGCCCAGATCGGCAGCGAGGCCGCCTTCGCCGCCGCCGCCCGCAACCATTCCGCCGCGCCAAGCGCCGCCTCGGGCGGGCGGGTCACCGGCTGGCTGCCCCTGTCGGAACTGCCCGGTTCCATCGCCGCCCAGATCGTCGCGCTTGGCGAGGGCCAGGCCTCGGCCCCGGTGGTGGTGCCAAATGCGGTGGTGCTGTTCCTGCTGCGCGAGATCGCCCAGGACGAAACCGCCGCCCCGGTGCGCGTCACGCTGGACTGGGCCGATTACCTGATCCCCGCCGATCCCGAGGCGGCGGCGGCGGAAATCGCCCGCGTGCGGACGGGGACCGACACCTGCACCGACCTTTACGCGCTGAACGCGGGCCGGGGCGACAGCCTGCTGAGCATCCACAGCCAGCCCCTGGCCCAGGTGCCGCAGGATGTGGCCCTGGAGCTTGCCAGGCTCGACCCCGGCGAGTTTTCGACCGCGCTGACCCGCGACGGCTGGCGGCGCCTGGTGATGCTGTGCGGGCGCAAGGCCGAGATGGAGCCCGAACCGACCCGCGACCAGTTGCGCGAGCAGGTGATCAACCAGAAGATCGAAGGGCTGGCGGGCGGCTATCTTGAGGAATTGCGCGCCGCCGCCTTCATCCGCGAACCGTGAGCGGGCGCGAACCGTGAGCGGGCCTGGTAAAGGCGCAGGCGCGGAGGCGGGCGAGTTTCGGGGCCTGCCGCCCCTGGTGCTGACCTGCGGCGACCCATCGGGCATCGGGCCCGAGATCGCGGTGAAGGCGCGCGCGCGGCTTGGGGCCGAACTGCCGTTCTTCTGGCTGGGCGATCCGCGCCATCTGCCCCCGGACACCCCTCACGCCGAGATCGCCACGCCCGCCGAGGCCGCGCGCGTCGCGCCCGACCTTCTGCCGGTGCTGCGCCACGACTTCGCCGCCACCGCCCCGCCCGGCCGCCCCGATCCCGCCAATGCGCAGGGCGTGGTCGATGCGATCGCCCGCGCCGTCGATCTGGTCCAGGGCGGCCAGGCGCTCGGCCTCGTCACCGCGCCGATCAACAAGAAGGCGCTGAAGGACGGGGCGGGCTTCGGCTTTCCCGGCCATACCGAATATCTCGCAGCCCTTGCGGGGGTCGGGCGGGTGGTGATGATGCTGGCCTGCCCGGGGCTGCGGGTGGTGCCCGCGACGATCCACATCCCGCTCTCCGAAGTGCCCGGCGCGCTGACGGCGGAACTGCTGGAAGAGACGATCCGCATCACCCGCGACGGGCTGATCCGCGATTTCGGCGTCGAGGCGCCAAGGATCGCGGTGGCCGGGCTGAACCCCCATGCCGGCGAAGGCGGCGCCATGGGCCATGAGGACGAGCGGATGATCCGCCCCCTGCTCGCGCGGCTGCGGGCCATGGGCATGGACCTGCGCGGCCCCCTGCCCGCCGATACCATGTTTCACGCCGCCGCCCGGGCAGGCTATGACGCGGCGGTCTGCGCCTATCACGACCAGGCGCTGATCCCGATCAAGACCATCGACTTCGCGGGCGGGGTCAATGTGACGCTGGGCTTGCCCTTCGTGCGTACCTCGCCCGATCACGGCACGGCCTATGACATCGCCGGGAAGGGGATCGCCGATCCCGCCTCGCTTCTGGCGGCGCTGCGGATGGCGCGGCAGATGGGCGCGGCGCGGCGGATGTGAAGCCCTTTCCGGGGGCATGTCTCAGGCAAAGAAAGGACCGGCCTTGGCGACGATCGACGGCCTGCCGCCCCTGCGCGAGGTGATCCGGGCGCATGATCTGGTGGCGAAGAAGCAGTTGGGGCAGAACTTCCTGCTCGACCTGAACCTGACCGCGAAGATCGCGCGCTCTGCGGGGGATCTGTCGGGCGCGGATGTGCTTGAGGTCGGCCCCGGCCCCGGCGGGCTGACGCGCGGCCTGCTGGCCGAGGGCGCGCGCCATGTGGTGGCGGTCGAGAAGGATCCCCGCGCCCTGCCCGCACTGGCCCAGATCGCGCAGGCCTGCCCCGGTCGGCTGACGGTGCTGCAGGGCGATGCGCTGGAACTGGACGTGTCGGCCCATCTGACCCCGCCGGTGAAGGTGGTGGCGAACCTGCCCTATAACGTGGGGACCGAGCTCTTGATCCGCTGGCTGACCCCCGGCACCTGGCCGCCCTTCTGGCAGAGCCTGACGCTGATGTTCCAGAAGGAAGTGGCCGAGCGCATCGTGGCGCAGCCGCGCGGGGACCATTACGGCCGCCTCGCGCTTCTGGCGCAATGGCGGTGCGAGCCGCGGATCGTCATGCATCTTCCGCCCGAGGCCTTCACCCCCGCGCCCAAGGTGCATTCGGCGGTGGTCCACCTGACCCGGCTGGAGGCGCCGCGCTATCCCGCGCCCGAGAAGATCCTCGGCCGGATCACCGCCATGGCCTTCAACCAGCGCCGCAAGATGCTGCGCTCCTCGCTCAAGGCGCTCGGGCGGGATATCGAGGCGCGGCTGGAGCGCGTCGGCATTCCCCCCACCGCCCGGGCCGAGGAGATCGGGCTTGAGGCCTTCTGCGCCCTGGCGAGAAGTTTCGAATAGGCCCCGCCGCCGCGCCCGGACCGTCCCGGGCCGGGGCGCGGACCCCATAGTTCGGACCCCAGAGTTCGGACCCCAGAGCTCGGACCCCGGGGACGCTCGGACCGGATCCTGCGCCGGGGGCCCCAAAGGGAGAAGAACCAGGCCCCTGGAAGCGGAACAAGCGTCGGCTCGACGCCGAAGCCTCGAAATCAGGACTTAGCAGGCTGCTGAAAAAGAATTTTGGGGCGGTCTTGAAGCGAAAATCTTCCCGACAAGGTAGAAAATTGGACCGAAAACGGCCTGTTTTGGCGCGCTATCGGTCGAATTTCCTGTTTTCTGACGCAAGCTGCGGTTGCACATGACTTTTTCAGCAGCCTGTCAGGCCGGGGTTCGGGCCGTGGGGTCGGACCATGGGAAATCGAACCCGGGGCTCCATCCCCGCGACAGGGCGGGAGCGGGAGAACGGGCGGACTCGAAATCAGAACTTAGGACGGGGATGTGAGCCGTGGGGGGGGCGGGCCAGAGGAGGGGAACTCGCGCCCCTCGCGAGAGGGCCATGGCCGGAGAGTGGGCGGCCTCGAAATCAGGACTGCGAACGAGGATGTGAGCCGTGGGGGCAGGCCTGAGAAGGAGAACTCGCGCCTCGCGACACCGGAGAACGGGCCATTCGTTGCCCACGACTTGGCACTTCGCCTGAGAGCCGGGGAACCGAGACCGGGACCAAAGGCTTGGAGCGCGGGCCCGAAGCAGAGGCTTTGCCAGCGGACCAGCACCGTGGGCGCCCATGAAGCGACCGACTGTCGCTGAGGCCAATGCCCTCCCGAGTTTGAGCAGCCCGAGGTTCGAACAGAGGGATGGAATGGGGCAGGTCCCGGTTCAAACACCGCCACCGGCCGCAGGCCCCCCCAGCCCGGGATTTGAGCTCCAATCGGAGGTTGGAACGCGAACCGCCGGAACGATAAAAGGGCGGCTGGGCCGCCCCTTTTGATGCTCCAACCTCGGGATCCTTCCTGGCCCAGCCTTGGGATTGTCCCGCGCCGTGCCCTCGCCTGCGGTGGCTTCCGGTCTCCGGTCTTGGCCGAACTCGCAGACCTGCCCGCAGGGGGGGCCTTTGCGCGGAGACGACCATCCGGGCGCATTGGCCGGAACCGCCGAGGCGAATGCGACCGTCCCGCCCCTGCGTTCCGGCCCCCCTGCCCGCAGCGTTAGCGCAAAGGCGTTTACTCCGAACCGTCCGAGCCCGCGACGGTCACCACCGGATCGGCGGCGGCTTTCTCGCGCGGTTTGCGCGGTGCGCGGGGACGGCGGGGCTTGGCTTCGGGCTCCCCGGCTGCTTCGCCAGCAGCACCCCCGGCGGCTTCGCCAGCGGCAGGCGCAGGCTCGGACGCGGCCGGGGCTTCGGCGGCGAAAAGATCCGCCTTGGCCTTCGCGGCCTTCGGCTCGGCCCGGGAGGCGGCCCTGGGCGCACGACCCTCGGCACGCGGCTCTGGCCCCGACTCGGGCCCCGGCTCGGAGCCGGGCAGGCCGGTGATGAAGCTGGGCAGATCGGCGGCGCTCTCGCCGCCGTCGGCGCTCACCGCCTCGGGGCGGGGGCCCGGAGCGGGGGTCTGAGCCGCCTCGGCACCGCCCTCGCGGCGGCGGTCGTCTCGGTCGCGGCGGAAATTCTGGCGGTCGCGACGATCGTTGCGGCGCTCGGGGCCGCGCTCGGCACGGGGGGCTTCGGGCAGTTCGACCAGGCCCGCATCCTCGTTGCCGAAGTCGATCACATCGGCGGGGGTCTCGCCGGGTTGCTCGCCGGTTCCGGGCGGGCGCGGGTCCTGGCGCTCGAAACCGCGATCACCGCGCTCACGCGAGTCGTTGCGCTCGGCCCGGTCCCGGTTGAGGTTGTCGCGGTTCGCGTCGCGACCGGCATTGTCGCGATTGCCGTTCTGGTTGCCATTCTGGCCGCCACCGTTCTGCTGCCCCTGGCGCGCCTCATGCTCGGCGGCAAGCTCGCGCTGCGCCTCGGCCAGCATGCGGGTGTAATGCTCGGCATGCTGAAGGAAATTCTCGGCCGCCACACGGTCGTTCGAGAGCTGCGCGTCGCGGGCGAGCGTCTGGTATTTCTCGATGATCTGCTGCGGCGTGCCGCGGACCTTGCCCTCGGGGCCCGAGGAGTCGAACACACGGTTGACGATATTGCCGAGAGAGCGCGGGCGGTTCTGATTGGAACGCGAGCGTTTCTTGGAAGAGCGCATCTTTGCCTATGATCCTGGGATCTCGATGCCCCGCCTCGTGCCGCTGGTGTCGCGGCCGGAACAATCGGGGGGCGTGATCGGGTTCTTGCGGGGGATGGGGGGCCGAATGCGCCGCGCCCTCCGCATGGGGTTGCTAAACCATGGCAGGCGCGCGCTGGCAAGCGGTTTTTGCCGCCCCTGCCGCGGATTTCGCGGGTTTTCCGCCGCCTCCGGGGCACATTCCCCGGCCATTCCGTAGAAATGGGGGCTGGGGCGGCGAAATCAAGGCCTGGCCGCGGCCTTGCGCGGGTTTCAACCCGGCCGCCTGCCGCCGACCACCCGGTCGCGCCCGTCCAGATCGGGCAGTACCCGGATCCCGCCCAGCCCCGCCGCCGCCAGAAGCGCGGCCACGCCGGCGCCCTGGGTCGGGCCGATCTCGAACAGCGCCCGGCCGCCGGGGGCCAGCAGGTCGCAAAGCCCGGCGGTGATCGCGCGATAGGCGTCCAGCCCGTCGCCGCCCGGGGTCAGGGCCAGGGCGGGATCCCAGCCGCGCACCTCGGGCGCAAGGCCCCCCATCTCGGCGGCGGCGATATAGGGCGGGTTCGAGACCACGAGGTCGAAGCGCCCGCTCTCCTCCGCCAGCCCCGCCGCCCAGCCCGGCGCGCTCCAGTCGGCCGCGCGGAACGCGGCCCGCTCGCCCAGGCCGAGCGCGCGGGCATTCCCCCGCGCCACGTCGAGCGCGGCGGCGGAAAGATCCGCGCCAAGGCCCGAGGCCCCCGCCCTGTCACGCAGGCAGGAGAGCAGGATGCAGCCCGATCCGGTGCCGAGGTCGAGAAGGCGGGAGAAAGGCTCGCGCAGCGCCTCGGCCACCAGGATCTCGGTCTCGGGGCGGGGGTCGAGCACCTCCTCGGTGACGCGGAATTCAAGCCCCCAGAACAGCCGCCGCCCGAGGATCTTCGAGACCGGCTTGCGCGCCAGCCGGGCCGCGACGGCGGCGCCGAAAGCGCGGGCCTGCCCCTCGGTCAGCGGATCGCCGACATGCAGGCTCAGCCGCTCCGGCCCCAGGGCCATGGCATGGGCCAGCAGCGCGCGGGCATCGCGGGCGGGATCCTCGATCCCGGCGGCCCGCAAAAGCGCGACGGCGCGAGCCAACGCAGTTTTCACGGGACGGCCCGCATCGAAACCGGGGTCGGCGGGGGAAATGCGGTCGGGGGGGGCGAGGTCGGAGAGCCGGGCTGCGAGGTTCGGACTGCCGGGGTTCGGATCGCCGGGCTGCGACGGGTCGGAAGCGCAGGCGCCCGGGCCCGACGGGCCGGTGGCCGGATCGACGTGACGGGAAGGGTCGAGGATCGGCAGGCCCGGCCCCTGACGATCAGGTCCCGGAAGGTCGGAACCGGCGTGGCCGGGGCCCGGGTGGCCCGGCCTCGCACAATCGGGAGCGGAGTCGCCGGAAGCCGGATGGACCAGACCGGAGGAATGGGGGGGCGGCTGGTCGGGCCCCGGATAAGCGGCCCCCCGCTCCGGCGGCAAGCTCACGCCTCCATCTCCGCCAGCCGCGCCGCCTGGTCATGGGCGGTCAGCGCGTCGATGATCTCGTCCAGACCGCCAGCCATCACCTGCGCCAGCGCGTAAAGCGTCAGGTTGATGCGGTGATCGGTCATGCGGCCCTGGGGGAAATTATAGGTGCGGATGCGTTCGGACCTGTCGCCCGAGCCGACCTGGGCCTTGCGCTCGGCGGCGCGGGCATGGTCGAGCCGGTCGCGCTCCATCTCGAAAAGCCGCGCGCGCAGCACCGCCATGGCATTGGCGCGGTTCTGGTGCTGGGACTTTTCCGACGAGGTGACGACCAGCCCGGTCGGCAGATGGGTGATCCGCACCGCCGAATCGGTGGTGTTCACATGCTGGCCACCCGCCCCCGAGGACCGCATCGTGTCGATGCGCAGGTCCCCGGCGGGGATGTCGATATCGACCTCCTCGGCCTCCGGCAGCACCGCCACGGTCGCGGCCGAGGTGTGGATGCGCCCGCCCGCCTCGGTCTCGGGGACGCGCTGCACGCGATGGACGCCGGATTCGTATTTCAGCCGCGCATAGACCCCCTCGCCCGAGATGCGGGCGGTGAATTCGCGGATACCGCCCAGATCGGAAAGCTGCTCCTCCAGCACCTCGAAGCGCCAGCCCCGGGCTTCGGCATGGCGCTGATACATCCGCGCCAGATCGGCGGCGAAGAGGCTGGCCTCCTCGCCCCCGGTGCCGGGGCGGATCTCAAGGATCGCGGGGCGGGCGTCGGCGGCGTCCTTGGGCAGAAGCGCCAGCCGCAGCGCATGTTCCATATCCGGCAGCGCGGCCTTCAACCGGGCGATCTCTTCCTCGGCCAGCGCCTTCATCTCGGGATCGGCGCGCATCGCCCCGGCCTCGTCCAGATCGGAAAGCGCGCGGCGATAGGCCTCGATCCGCTCGGCCAGCGGCTTCAGCTCGGCATATTCGCGCGACAGCGCGGCGATTTCCGAGGCGCCGGGGCCCGCGTTCAGCCGCGCCTCGACAAAGCCGAAACGCTGGGTGATCTGGGCGAGTTTTTCCAAGGGGACCATGGCGCGGGTTTGGCAAGGGCAGGGCGCGGGGTCAAGCCCCCTCGCCCTGCCCTTCCGCCCCGGGCAGATCCGCCCGCCCCTGATCCACCCGTCCCGAATCCTCTGGCGCCAGATCCGCGCGCAGCCGCGACAGCAGCCGCTGCCGCACCGGGCCCAGATAGCGGTCGGACCATTCCATCCTGCGGCCCTTGCGGTCGACGACCACCGCGCCTTCGGGCAGCGAAAGCAGCACCTCGGCCTTGACCTCTTCCCCCGGCAGCGTGATCGCGACCAGCCCCTCGCGCCGCGCCCGGACCCAGGGCAGCGCGCCATAAGCCCGGCCGAACCACAGCCAGGGGAACATGAATTCGGTCGGGAACTTGACCGCCAGCCCGCGCGGCACCGCCCGCATCACCGGCTGGGCGACCCAGCTTATGAAGCGCTCGTCGGCGCGCAGCGGCTTGATGCCGAAGCCGGGATGGCGTGCCATCTCCTGCCAGAACCGCTCGGCGACGAAGCCGCAATGCGCCGGATGCCAGACCACGACCGAGGAATTGCCGCGCGCATAGCGCCTGCCGCCGCTGAGTCGGCAGACGAGCCGGGCGAGGGCCCCGAAGGGCAGGATCGCGCTTTGCAGAAGCGCGATCTCCTGCGGGGCGCGGCAGGCCGAAAGCAGGCGCGACAGATCGCCCATCACCACGGTGTCGAGATCGACGAAGATCGCGGGCAGATCCGCGGGCAGCACGCGCCGGTCGAACATCGCGAGCTTTGCCTGGCAGCCGCCCCGGATCAGCTCGGGCGCCAGATATTCGGGCGGAAAGGCGCGGGCCTCGACCATCGGGGCCAGCCCCTCGCGCGGGCGGTCGGTTATCAGGACCACCCGGGCGGGCGGATGGGCGCCCGCCCGCGCGGCGCGGATCTGGGCGTTGATCTCGGCGGGGCCGTATTTCGTGCCCCAGCAGATCAGCACCAACTGCCATTCCCCGTCCATGCCCTTCGCGCTCATGCCGCGCCGCGCCGCGTCTTCGCCCAGTGGTAAAGGCACAGGATCTCATGCGCGACATGGGCACCCGCGATCGCGGTGGCGCCGGTGGTGTCGTAGGGGGGCGAGACCTCGACCACATCGCCGCCGACCAGGTCGATCCCGGCCAGGTCGCGCAGGATCGCCGCCGCCTGCCAGCTTGCCAGCCCGCCCCAGACCGGCGTGCCGGTGCCGGGGGCGAAGGCCGGGTCCAGCGCGTCGATGTCGAAGGTCAGATAGGTGGGATGGTCGCCCACGATCTGCCGCGCCCGCGCCGCGACATGGGCCGGGCCCTTCTCATGCAGCTCTCGCGCGTCGATCACGTTCATGCCGAGGTAATCCTCGGTCACGGTGCGGATGCCGATCTGGACCGAGCGCCGCGGATCGACATAGCCCTGCCGCACCGCCTTGAACATCATCGTGCCGTGGTCGATGCGGCCCATGTCGTCATCGGGCCAGAGGTCGGAATGGGCGTCGAACTGGATCACCGAGAGGGGGCCGTGTTTCTCGGCATGGGCCCGCAGGATCGGCAGGGTGATATAGTGATCGCCCCCCAGCACCAGCGTCCCCGCCCCGGCGGCAAGGATGCCCCTGATATGGTCGGTCAGCGCCTGCGGGAAATCGGCGACCCGGGCGTAATCGAAGGCCAGATCGCCGTAATCGACGATGTCGAGGTCCTCCAGCGGGCTGGTCGGCCAGCCGAAGGGCGGATCATAGGGCTGAAGGCTCGACGCCTCGCGGATCGCGCGGGGGCCGAAGCGGGCACCGGCGCGATGGGTCACCGCCTGGTCGAAGGCCACGCCCGTCACCGCCAGATCGACGCCGGTCAGGTCCTTGGTATAGCGGCGGCGCAGAAAGGAGGTGGCGCCGCCGAAGGCGTTCTCATAGGCAAGGCCGCGCAGGCTCTTGCGGGTGAAGGCGGTGTCCACCTCGGTCTTGGCATCCTCAAGGGCCATGGGATCTTCCGTGCGAAAGGGCGCGATGTCGTTCTTGCGGGGACCCGGGGCTGGCATTGCCTGTGCCGGACAACCGGCCCGGGCGCGCCGGTCCCCTGCCCCGGATCATGGCGTCGGAGACGTATGGACCGGGACCGGAACGGCCTGGCAGCCTCCGCCCCGATCTATCAAACGCCACGCGGCCGGGGTGAGGTCAATACACCCGCTGGCTTGCGCGGGCAACGGTGAATCCGTGCCCCTGCCGGTTCGTGCAGGTCATGCCGCTGCGCTCCGATATGCAGGTGACCCCGCCCAGGGAAATCGACTGGCCATATCCCAGGACGATGGCATTGCCGTTGTAGACGGCATCGCCCACGCAGATCGGCCTGCCCTTGCCCCCACCCTCGCGCACCGCGAAATAAGCCCCCCAATCGGCATCGCAATCGGCGGGTGCCTGCGGGAAGGACATCGTCAACTCCCGCAAGTCGCAGCGCGCATATCCGCCCAGATCGTCCGACACGATCTCGCAGGAGATGTTCCCCGTAGGCGAGCGGAAGCTGATATATTCCGCCAGAGCGGGCGAGGCGATACCGACCCCCACCCCGGCAATGATGGCCAGAAGAACCCTGCTACGCTCCATGGCTGTGTCCTCTCATTGAGGAAGGCGTGAAAAGAGGAAACCGATGCAACCAGCGACCGGGGCGACCTGCGCAGGCTCTCACAGCCGGACCGGCGGCGTCAACGGAAACCGGTCAGCCGCGCGGAGGCTGGGCGCGCTCGACCAGGCGGGCGAAGAAGCTCGCCCCAAGGGGCGCGGCCTCGTCGTTGAAGTCGAAGGCCGGGTGGTGCAGCCCCGCCCCCGGCCCGGTGCCGAGGAACAGATAGGCGCCCGGCCGCGCCTCCAGCATGTAGGAAAAATCCTCGCTGCCCATCTCGCGCGGCGCATCGGCCACCACCGCCCCGGGCCCCGAGATCTCGGCCGCGACCGAGGCCGCGAAGGCGGTCTCGGCCTCGTCGTTGATGGTGGCGGGATAGCCCCATTCGTAATCCACCTCGGCCGCGACCCCGAAGGCGGCGGCGGTGCCCGCGACGATCTCGTGGATGCGCCGCTTCAGAAGCGCGCGCAGGTCGGGCTTGAAGCAGCGGATGGTGGCGGCGAAAGTGCCGTCCTCGGGGATGATGTTGCTGGCCGATCCGGTGTGGATCATGGTGACCGAGACCACCGCCTCGTCCAGGGCCCTGACATTGCGCGCCACGATGGTCTGGATCGCCTGCACCATGGCGACGATGGCGACCACCGGATCGGTGCATTCATGCGGCGTCGCGCCATGGCCGCCCTTGCCGGTGACCCGGACCGAGGCGGTGTCGACCGAGGCCATGATCGGCCCCGGCGTGGTCTGGAAATGGCCAAGCGGCACATTGGGCGCATTGTGGATGCCGAAAACGCGCGAGATGGCGAAGCGGTCCATGATGCCCTCGCGCACCATGGCCTCGCCGCCGCCGCCCTCTTCCTCGGCCGGCTGGAAGATCAGCGCCACCCGGCCCGAGAAGTTGCGCGTCTCTGCCAGATAGCGCGCGGCGCCCAGAAGCATGGTCACATGGCCGTCGTGGCCGCAGGCATGCATCAGGCCCGGGCGCGTGCTGGCATGCTCTGCCCCCGTGGTCTCGGTGATCGCCAGCGCGTCCATGTCGGCCCGCAGCCCGATCACCGGCCCCTCTCCCTGCCCGTCGATCAGCGCCACGATCCCGGTGCTGGCGATGCCCTCGTGGATCTCGTCCACGCCGATCTCGCGCAGGCGCGCGGCGATGAAGGCGGCGGTCTCATGGCAGTCGAACGAGAGTTCGGGATAGCGGTGCAGATGTCGGCGCCAGGCCTTCATGTCTTCGGCAAAGGCGGCGATCCGGTTGAGGGCGGGCATGGCGGGCTTCCTTGCGAGCGGGCGCGCGCGCCCCTGGGTCCAGCTTTCGTCAAAGCCGAAAATCCGCCGCTTCGCAATGACCCTTCGCCGGAGGGGCGGGGTCGGGGCGGCCGGTCTTGACGCTGTGGCCATGGCGGGCGGCATGGGCGGAAATCTGGGGGCGGAAATCTGGGAACGGTGATCTGGCGGTAAGGACACGGTGGCGGGGGGCGACGACGCGGTGAGCGGTGAGCAGTGAGCGGTGAGCGGTGAGCGGTGAGCGGTGAGCGGTGAATGATAATCCGGCGGTGGGATCCCGCAATGGATTTGCCCCCGCGTCCACGGTCGACCAATGCGCCTCGAAGCAGCGTCCAGGCGCACCCCGGGGCCGCCCCCTGCCCCGACCAAGACCGCGCCCGCCCGCATCCAGATGCGCTTTCGCCACGGCACCGCCAGGCCCTCGGACCGCCAGGCCCCTGAATCGCCCGGCCCCACAACCCCAGACCCCGCAACGCCAGACCAGGCGGGCCCAAAGGAAAAGCCCCGGAAAAATCCAGGGCTTTTCAAGGCAATGATGGTGGGCGATAACGGATTTGAACCGCTGACATCTTCGATGTGAACGAAGCGTGTGCGGCGCAAAATGCGATAATCTCAGCAAAGGAACGCTTTTTATGTGAGCCCTAATCGGCGTTTTCACCATCTGTTCGGGTTCTCGGCAGTTCAGTGAACCAAGGAACGCTTCGTTAGTCTACCGATGCCCCCGTTGCAGCCGAATTGGTCACGGTCGCCCACCAACCGCCGCCCGCACCGTCTCCAGCTTCTCATTCGCGCAAAGCCGCCCGGCCTTTTCGGCCGCTGCCGCCCGGGCAAACTGGCCTTCGGTGCCCGGCCTCGGGCCCGTCCAGCCCGGGCAGGGATCGAGGTCCAGGAGGGCGATGGCGGGGGCCTCAGGGCCACAGGCGGCCAGCAGCACCAGACAGATAATCGCTAAGCGGCGCATCGGCCCCCTCCCCTTGTGCAAGCTCGTGATCCATGGCCTGGGCTTCGGCGCGCAGGGCGGCCTGCCGCGCGTCCTGATCGCGGCGCATCCGCGCGGCCTCCTCATAGGCCGAGACCATGGCCTCGGCCGCCTCGGCGCGCGCCTGGGTCCGCTCCACGCGCCAGGTCTGCACGGCGGCGACGGCGGTGGCGATCAGGGCCAGTATGGCGACGGCGCGCGTCACAGCCAATCCTCGGAGACCACCCGGAAGCCGGGGCACAGCTTGTTCGCGAACTGGTTGTGGCCGGTGACCCGGGCGAGGTCCGTCTTGGCTCGGATGTCGCGGATCAGGGCCTTCACGCTGTCGCGCTGCGCGCGAGTATACCAGTCGTCGAACCGGCTGATCCGCAGAACATCCGTGATCGGCACCATACAGATATGCACCACGCCCTGGTTGCGCCCCGCCACGCCCGCGCCGATCACGGAAAGCGCCCGGCCGTTGGCCCAGGTGCCATCGGGGGCGACGACGAAGTGATAGCCGATGTCGCGCCATTTCAGGGGGGCGGCCATATGCCAGCGGCGGATTTCGTCCCGCATCTGCGCGGCCGTCTTGCCTTGCCACCAGCGCGCGGTGGTGGCCGAGGTGTGCAGGCAGACCTCGGTGATCGGATGGCCCGCCGCCCCCTGGGTCACGCGGGTCCGGGGCTCGGACGGCGGCGATTGACGATTGCGGCTCAGATCCATGATTTCACCCCCAGATAAATCAGCAGCACGATGGCGACGGCGACCCATGTCCGGGCCTCTTCCTTCAGCACGCGGCGCAGGCAATCACGCATCACCGCCTCCAATGCTCTTCTGGGCGCGGGCCTCGACCACGGCCGCCAGGACCTTGACGAAGCTCATGCCCAGCGTCCCGGCGACGAAGGCCGCCATGGCGATGCTGTCGGGCGTGTGATCCATGCGCAGGGCCCACAGCACGCCGGGCCACAGATAGGTGCCGGACACCGCGCCGCCGATCACAGCGAAAACCCCGTCGCGCAGCCGCCTGCGGGCCGAGGAAAGCCAGCGGATCAGGCCGCCCAGCCCCGCCGCGACCAGGACGCGGCCGGTCTCCCCTCCGAGCCAGACAAGCGCGACCGAGGCCCATAGCAGGAGGTTGTGAATTAGCCCGGGGGTGCTGTCGCTCATGATCTTTCCTTGGGTGCGCGCACCGGCACCGGCGTCCAGTCGTCGGGGTAGCGCGTCGTGATGGCCTGCCGGTCGATGGCCGCGATCTCGCGCGGGGTCAGGATGCGGGGATGGGTCATGTCAGCCATCCGCGCGGCGTGAAGATGGCCGCGATGATCGCCGTCACCATCGGCGCATAGACCGTGCTCAGCCAATGCACGTTGTCCGACCGCAGCGAGGCGGGCACCGTGTCATCGTTGATATCGATCAGGTCTTGCGCGGTTGGCGTGATGCCCATCACAGATAGCGCATTGTCGATCAGCCAGCGGCGGGCGTTGAACGTGTTCTGCGGCCACCGTTTCTGGATCGCCTGCTCTAGGTCCAGCAGTTGCAGGTAGCGCGATGCATCCGTGGCGGTGCGCCGCTCTGTCGCGTAGTTGCCGTTGGGCGGCGGGATCACGACGAAGCGGCCATTGCCCCGTTCAGCCATGCGCTCGACAACCGGCGCGATCGAATCGAGCACCAAGCTCTGGTTCGCCCAGTTCACCTCGTTGCGGCCCAGATGGATGATCATGATCGAACGATGCAGCGCCTCCACCTGCACCGCCTCGCGAATGAAGGGGGTGCCGGGGGGGCAGCGCACGGGCAGCACCTGGCCTTCGTCGGGGATGAAGCGGAAGGTCGCCACGTCCTGGCGCCGCAGTCGGCCTGTCACCGATCCGATGGAGCCCCGGATGATCTGCAATTCGGTGTCGGAGGGCGTCGAGTTCGGGCCATTGATATCGGACGGTGCCGCGCCGTCGAAGGCCGTCACCACGTTGAGACCTTCGATGATCTGGTCATTCTGGATCGTGACGCCGTAGACATAGCCGCCGATCCGCGAACTGATCTGCCGCGACCGCTGCCCGCCCACCCCCAGGTTGACCACCGGAAAGCCGGTGGCGCTCGACCAGGCCGCCGCATTCGGGGCCGGAGAGGACAGGCTGTCCCCGAGTAGCACGATCTGGTTCAGCAGGGCCTGGCCGGTCGGGCCCGCCCCGGAGCCTGGCGTTCCCGCCGGTCCCTGCGGTCCCACGAGGCTTTCCAGCCACTCCTCTTCGTCGCCGATGAAGCCGTTCGCCACCGCGACCTCGTAGGCCGAGGGACCGGCGGGTCCGGTGCCGCCACCACCTCCACCGCCGCCGACCAGCGTTCCGTCCGACGCATTGGCCGGGTTCGACCCGCTCTTGGTGCGCAACTGGCCGGAGCCGTCCATCCAGAAGCGATGCGGGCCAAGCCGCAGCTTTGCCGTGTTCCACGCCCCGCCGGTTGCGGTGTCACCGATCAGCACATCGCCGGAATTGTCACCGAAGAAAGTAACGCCACCGCTGCCCACGCGATGCCGAACATTCGCGGTCCCGGGCACCATGAAATCGACATTGGTGCCCGCCAGGGTGCCGGGGCTTTGGCGCCAGAACCGCACCGTATGCGTGCCGGTGGGATTTTCCTGGCCCTTGTCGATATCGAGGAAATCCTCCTGGGCCCAGAATGTATAATCCTGATGCCGGTCGCCGCCGACCCGGATGTTGGGTGCGGCATTGACCTTGCTGTCCCGATCCATGACGAACCGGGTGAAAGTCCCCAGGCCATAGCCCTCGACATGATAGGCCGCCTGGGCCCGCCACTTGCCATCCGTGCCGACCGCCGTCTTGTAATCGTAGCTGCGACCTTCGAAATCGAGGCCCGAGGCTCCGGCCCGGAAGAGGAAGTTGTAATGGACCTCGCTGGACGCATCCTGTTCGGCGAAGCTCTTGATGCCGTTCGAATTGCCCGTGCAGTTGCGGAACTTGTGTCCGGTGCC
Organism: Pseudogemmobacter sonorensis; assembly: GCF_042762395.1. Classification (NCBI taxonomy): domain Bacteria; kingdom Pseudomonadati; phylum Pseudomonadota; class Alphaproteobacteria; order Rhodobacterales; family Paracoccaceae; genus Pseudogemmobacter; species Pseudogemmobacter sonorensis. The sequence goes on along the minus strand of NZ_JBEFZE010000007.1, from coordinate 34,634 downwards.
GCCGATCGACCAGCCATGGGTGAAACCGTCCTGAGCCTCGACGTTGACGAACTGGTGCGTGCTGCCGTGGAGGTAGATGTTGCCCCAGGTGTTGTCGCCCCGGCCCGACCAGATCGCCTTGCCGTTTGCATATTTGTTGTTCGACCCCGAGGCGTAGAGGCCCGACTTGAAGTTCATGTCGAGGTAGAAATTCGAGAAGATGCAGTCCGAGCTTTCGACATACATCCCGTGCCCCTGATTGTAGGAGGCCACGAAGTTATCGAAAAACACCTGGTAGCTGGAATGGTTGAGCCGGATCCCGTCGCCGCTCGACCGGCCGACATAAAAGCCATAGGCCACGCAATGCTTGACCTTGGTCAGCCCGGCGTCGTTGTCTTCCTTGTTCGCGCGATAGGGCTGGAAGGCGCCGCCGGTATTGCCCGCCTGCGCCTCGAACTCGATCACGCTGCTGTAGCTGGCCTCGCCATGCGCGCCGTCGAAGGTCAGCCCCTCCCAGCCGATCAGATCCGCATTGGCCGGGATCAGCAGCAGGATGCCGCTCGATCCCGCCGCGCCCCGGATGATCGAGGCGCCCGGGCCGTCGCCCTGTAGCTTCACCCGCGACTTCAGCACCAGGTTGTTCGGCCGATAGATCGCGGGCGGGAAATACACGCATCCGCCGCGACGGCTGCCGAGCGGCGCGCGCGAGGCATGGTCGATGGCCGCCTGTATCGCCGCCGCCTCGCTGGGCCCCGCGCCGGGTTTCCAGCCGAAGTGCTGCGGCGTCACCCGGCCGGACGGCGCCCATCCGGGGGCATCCTCGAACTCGGCCGCGCCGCTTTCGCGCACCACCTCGCACAGGATCCCGCCCGAGATGAAATTCGCCTTCTGCGCCAAGACCGGGATCTCGGCCGCCTTCCAGTCCTCGCGGCTTTCGAAATCCAGCGGCGTGCCATCGCCCGGCGGGCCCGGCTCGCCTTCCAGGCTGGCCAGCCATTCCGCCTCGGTTCCCAAGAAGCCCTGCGCCACCGCGACCTCGTAGGCCGAGGGACCGGGCGGGCCCCCGCTGCCTCTCACAATCCAGTTTCCGGCATAGGTGGCGCCCGGTCGATCCACGAGCGCAATCAGATAGTCTCCCACCGAAAAGGACACCCCGTCCACGATGCCAGCGACGGAGACGCGCCAGGTGTCCCGCGCGCGGATTGGCGTCAGATCCGGCCGCTTGGTCGGAAAATCGACCAGGGCCGGCCATTCCCCGATCAGGTGCGAGCCATAGTCGAAGGTGGCATTGATGCCGTTCACAAGGTCATCAAGCGAGACGTCGAGATCTTCCCGGTTGATGTGGTCACGGGCAGAAAACTGGTCGGTCAACCGATAGATGCGCTCGAAGCGTCCGGTTTCCGGGTTGATGGGCATCTGGTCATCCTGTCTCGCACTGCCGCCGACAGAACCCTAGCCCACCCCCTTTCAGCGGTGCGGCGAGGCGCGATCAGTGGAAGATCGCCACCGAAATCCGTTCGAGATTTGCGATGGCGTTGTATCCCCCGTCTGCCGTGCCACTGACGTATCCGCTCACGATCCGCAGGGATCCCGCAGCGATATCTCCGGGGGATCTCGGCTGCGCATGATAGGACCAAGCGCTGCCGGGACTGGCCGCAGGCTTTGCCGCCGTGGCGATGATCGAATAGTTCGCGCTCGGCATCGCCCCGATGAAGGCAATGGTGTAGTCCCCCACCCCATTGCGCGTCACGGCAGCGACATTCCCTGATCCGAGGATCGTCGGGACGGCTGTGGTTCCGTCGAACAGAACCCATGCCCGGCAAGCGAAAAGCGGACCCGGGGTTTCGCCCGCGTTCATGGCCGCACGGACGGCCGCCCTGGCCTTCACCGGCGAAATGAGGCTTTCAACCGCGCCCTCGCCCGCGCGCCACGTCGCGGCATCCTGAGACCGGGCGGATTCTTCGAGCGCGACAACGATGCCGGTTTCGCTGTCCACCCCATTGCCGTTGGTGACGCTGATCCGGCTGCCCCCCTCGATCTGCCGGGTGCTCCATTCGTCGTCGCTGACCTTGACCACCACACCCGGATCGCCAGCCGTCACCCCGATCTTGACCCGCTCGGCCTCCTCCACCGCGTCATAGGCCTGATCGCGATAGTTCCGTGCCTCCGATGCCGCCAGCGCCGCGGCGGCGATATGCTCCGCTGCCGCCGCGGCGCTGGCTGCCGCGCCCGCGGCGCTCCCGGCCTGCGCGCCCGCATACGAGGCCTTGGTGGCATAACCCTGCGCCAATGCTGCGGCGGCTTCAGCCGCCGCCCGGCCCTCAAGCGCGGCATTGATCGCGGGCGTGAAATCGTCCAATGCCGCATCGAGGTCTTCGCGGTTGATGGTCTCGCTCGGCGCGAAACGATCCACGAAATGCCACAGGCGGGCAAAAAGGCCGGAAACCGGATTGATCGGCACTGGCAAGCCCCCGTTCCAATGAGCGCGGGCGTGGCGCCCGCCTTGTGCAGCGGACTATCGCAGGCGCGCGGGGGGAGGTGCGGCGAAGGTGGACCTAGCAGAGGAACCTATTTGGGTCTCATGACCTTGAAACAGTATGTGCAGCGCCGAGCCATGAATTTTTCTCGACATTGCCCATCTTGACGTTGAAGGTGTGATCGAAGACAGGTCCCACACATCGGACCGGGGATGACAAGAGATATGGCGGCTATCTACCTGCTAACAAAGCTAAAAAATGAGCAGACGCCGGAGCAACGGAAGACGCTGAAAGAGAATCTTGAGCAGATCTATCCTGGTCAATGGTTCGATCTTGGGCGCGACTGCTACCTTGTTGCAACAACGAGGCCGACCGTGACCCGCGATCTCGCTATAGAGCTTGGGGTGCGCGATGGCAGCTTGGGCAACTATCTTGTCACCAAGGTCGAACAACACGCGGGCTATGCTTCAAGCACCGTTTGGGAGTGGTTTGGCAACATGAGGGACCTGGAATGAACAATCCAGACATCCCCACATCTGATCCCGAGGTATCATCGCCCGCGCCGGATGATCGGCCGCGCGGCGGAGGCGTCGGCGCGGAGCAATGGATCATGAAATCGCTTAACGATCTTCGTGAAGACATGCGCGACCTTAAGGGGTCAGTTGGCGGGATGGATACGCGACTCGGTAGCCTTGAGCGCAAGATCATGCGCGCGATCTGGACGGTCGGCGGAGGAGTGATCGTAATCGGTCTCCTCTGGACCGGATGGCAAATCCTCACCAGCCAATACAATATCACCCTTACGCCGAAGGCGGAATCCACAGCGCAAGCTTCGCCAGCTTCCCCAGGCGAGTAGGATTGGGCGAAGGTGGTCAGCGAGGATCGGGGCGCGAGGCCTCCTCGGCCTGCCAGTCGATTTGCTCCTGAACCCAATCCTCGATCCGTCTATTCTGCATGGCTCCCTCTGTTATGGCCTATCGCCGAACAATGGCCCAGGAAGGCGAAAGCAGATCCCTCGACATGGTTATGCGTTCTGCACCTGATGACGAGTAATGCGACTGTAGCTCATAGTTGACAACCCGCCCCGTGATAACTATAAACTACACATGCCGAACGAAGTCCGCAAAACCTCCGAGTTTCACAACTGGCTGACTGGTCTCCGCGATCAGCGTGCCATGGAGAAGATCGCGCTTCGGATCGTCCGGCTGGAAGCCGGTTTGTTCGGGGATGCCAAATACTTCGATGGTATCGGAGAGCTGCGCATCGACTACGGGCCGGGCTACCGTCTCTACTTCTGCCGCCGTGAGGCGGTCATCGTCATTCTGCTGTGCGGTGGGGACAAATCATCGCAGAAGCGGGACATCAAGAAGGCCATTGCCATGGCAAAGGAGGTCTGAATGCCCATCGAAACCACACCATTCGACGCCGCCGAATACCTTGGCAGCCCCGAAGCGCAGGCTGAACTGTTCCGCGATGCCCTGGAAACCGGGGATGCGGGATACATCGCCCATGCCCTGGGCGTGATCGTTCGCGCCCGTGGCATGTCGCAGGTTGCCCGTGACGCGGGCCTGAGCCGGGAGGCGCTTTACAAAGCGCTCTCGCCGACCGGTAACCCTACGCTTTCCACCCTGCTGGGCGTGACGAAGGCGCTGAACATCCGGCTTGAGGCCTCAGCGATACCGGCCGAGTAACCCGCGCAGATGCACCTCGATGTGGCGCTTGCCGCCGTTGGCAATGGTTTCGACTTCGAGCAATACCACTAGGAGGCTCAGATGACCCGCAACCCAGACCGCTGCCCTTCCCACCCCGGCGCGATGCTTCGGGAAGACATCATCCCTGCCATCGGGAAGCCGAAGACCGAGATTGCCACCCTGCTCGGCATTTCCCGCCAGCATCTCTACGACATCATGGCCGAGAAAAAGCCGGTCAGCCCCGAGGTTGCCGTCCGGCTTGCCAAGATGTTCGGCGGCGCCCCGCTGGCCTGGGTTCGCATGCAGGGCGCCTATGACGCATGGCATGCCGCCCGTGCAGTGGATGTCTCCGGCGTCCCGACCCTGTTCGCCGCCGAATAACCGCGTCCGGGCCATCAGCCTACGGCCCACCCTTAGGCTTCGTCTGGACCCTCTTTACGCGATCGACCCGCTGGGTAGCACCCCTCTCGCCCTGCCCGGCATGTGGCAGGATTTCCTCAACGACGAAGGGTGGAGACTCGTGGAAGGTTGCGAACGGCGCGGGCTGGCTCCCGGCTCCCCCCTCGGTTTCGAACGCCTCAGGGATTATCGTGCCTATTGTTGCCTCCACCAGAGGGCGCGGCAGGGTTTCCATGTTGTCGAGCAGGAATCTCATTGCCTTGGCGTAGGCATCCCTAAATCGGCGGTTCTCCTCTTGCGCCAGCGTCATGGTCCGCTGAAAGTGGTCGGCCTGTTCCTTCAGCGCGTCCAGCCCCGCCTGAATCTTCACAGCCGCCTCACCCACAAACTCTTCTGGGGATTGCGTAAAACTGCCATCAAGCCGGGCGACAATCTCCGCATTCATCGAGCGGTTGTTGCCCTCAGCCGCAGCCTTGATCCGGTCCCGCATCCCGTCTGGGAGGCGGACGATAACCTTGTCGAGGGATCTGCTTTCGCTTTCCTGGGCCATTGTGCGGCAATAGGCCATAATCCAGATTGCATCAATGTTGGCCTTCTGCCATATTGGCCTTAGGCCATAATAGAGGGAGCCATGCAGAACAGACGAATCGAAGACAAGTTCATGATGCGGCTGCCGGACGGCTGGCGTGATGCGATCAAGGTCGAGGCCAAGAAGTCGCATCGTTCTATGAACGCTGAAATTCTTGCCGCCATCGAGGTGGCCATGCGGATCAAGGGGGTGCGGCTCGAAAGCACATCCTAAAATGAAAGCGGCCGCGCCGGTGCTGTAACACCAAACGCGGCCTTAACCAGCAATCCCTACGAGGAAAAAGCAATGGCTGAGGCCAAACATATCACCATGTCAGCAAAACCGGAAGACCCCGATCGCCGCGGGTTTCTTCTCGGCCTCCCCGCCACCGGCGCCGCCCTTGTCGTCGCAGGAGCGTTGCCAGTCGCGGCGCAAGGGGTCGATACGCCCATCCTCCGGCTGTTCCGCCAGCACTGTGCCATCATGGACGCGACGAAGATCTGCATCTCTGCTTCCACCGGGAAATCCGGGGATGAAGAGGTGGAGCGGCTGTCCTGCTACTCCGGCGAGATCGAAGATGAGATGATGGCATTGCCCTGCACCTGCGCCGCCGATTTTGCAGCCAAGGTGATCGTGGACACCTGCCGTGGCGGCATCTTCTCTGCCTGGGAAACCGGCGCTCTCTGGATCGAGGCGCGTGCGCTGACGGGGAGCGAGATATGAACACGTACTCCAACGCCTCCACGAATCGCCGCCGCCTTTTCGGCGCCATCCCCGCCTTCAGCTTCGGCGCGCTGGTTGATGCCGGGGCCTCTTCCGCCAAGACCAAGGGGGAGAGCGACCCCATACTGCCACTATTCCGGGAATGGGTTGCCGCTCGGAAGGAATGGTATCGCCATGCCGACCCGCCGGGCAACGGCAACTGGGACATGCCTGAGAGCAAGGCGGCCGAGGCCAGGGAAAACGCCGCATTCCGGGCGGTGCTCGAAATGACCCCAACCAGCATGGCCGGGATCGCTGCGCTCGCTACCGTCATGTGGGATCTCAACGAGGCGGTGGATGGCAGTCACTGCGAAGGCCTCGCTGAGACGGTCGAACAGCAAAACGAAAAGCTGATCGCAGCAATCTATCGCGCCGCCAGCGGCAGGAACGAAATTCCCTTCTGGGACAACACCGAGGCACTGGCATGAACATGCACACCGTCTCCCGTGACCTGGGCGCCCTGGTTGGCGCCAACCTTCGGACCAGCAGCCGCATCATCGCGGAGAAGTTCGAGAAGAACCATCGGGACGTGCTGCGCGCGATCCGCGATCTGGTCGAAAGCAACCCGGATTGGGGTATGCGCAATTTTGCGCAGACCCCCTATGTCGATGCCCAGAACGGCCAGACCTACCAGATGTATGAAATGACCCGCGACGGATATTCGCTGCTGGTCATGGGCTTCACCGGCAAGAAGGCTATGGACTGGAAGATCAAGTTCCTCGCCGCCTTCAACGCGATGGAGGAACGCCTGCGGTCCGAGCGTCAGGCGGCGACCATCGACCTGAACGACCCGGTTCTTCTGGTCCAGCTTCTCACAGAACACGCCAGCAAGCGCATCGAGGCTGAACAGCGCGCCGCAGTTGCCGAGGCTAAGGCTGACGCCATGCAGGAGGATGTCGCCGCGCACGAACGCCTGACCAAGGCCGATGGCTCGCTCAACATCACCGAGGCGGCGAAAAACCTCGGCATCCGCCCGAAAGACCTGTTCGACTGGCTGTCGCACAACGGCTGGATCTACAAGCGGGCGAACAGTCAAACATGGCTCGGCTTCCAGACGAAGTGCAATCAGGGCCTGCTGGAACACAAGACCACGACCGTGTTACGCGCGGATGGCTCCGAGAAAATCACGGAACAGGTTCGCGTGACGCCGAAAGGACTCGCCGCCCTGGCAAAGTTGGTCCGTCCTGTTCTCTATGTGGTGGGGGAGCGGTTCTGATGGCGAGCAAGACTGAAACCTCCCTGCACATCGACACCCTGAAACAAGGCCGGATCAATCTTCGCATCATCGGAACAAAGCCACTATATTTCAATGCAATGAGCGCAAAGACCAAGCGCACACTGCTTCTCGGCGGCGGCAGGAAAACTGCAGCTGAAAAACGCGAACTGAAGCATGATCCCGAACAGGAGTTCCGCGACAGCATTTATCGCCTGCCATACGGCCGGACTCTCTTGGGCTTTCCTGCTCCGGGTGTGAAGGGCGCGATGGCAACGGCAGCCCTGGAAACGCCCGGCGTGACGAAGACCAGCGTCCAGCGCCTGATCTTTCTGCCGCAGGACAAGATCAGCGTCTGGGGCAAGCCGATGTTGAAATGCGATGTGGTTCGCAGCGCGGACATGGCGAGAACGCCCGATATCAGGACTCGCGCTTACCTGCCCAGATGGTGTGCCGAAGTTCAAATCGCATTCGTCACCCCGACGCTGAGCTTGCATTCGGTCGTGTCGCTGCTGGCAAACGCAGGCGTTGTCTGCGGGATCGGAGACTTCCGGCAGGAAAAAGGAAAAGGCAGCTTCGGCACATTCGCTGTCGCCGGGGAGGATCTAGGCGACTGGCAAGGGGTCTGGGACGAGATCACGGCTGAGGATCGCGCCATTCAGGAAGCGGCGATGGCGATTCCCGAATTTGCGGATCAGGAGACGGCAGATCTGATGGCGATGCTGGGCGAGGAACGCGCGCGGAGGTCGGCATAATGGCTGGCTTCCCGATGAAAGAGCGGCAAGCGATCATAGATGGCTATCTCGGCGCCACGGGCCGCAATCTTTTCAATCCGGCCGAGTTCATTGACTGGCTCGAAGGCCAGCCCGACCATGAGGCGTTCCCGTGGTTCTTCGGAATGGACGATGCAGCCGCCGCACGAGAACACCGCGTTGCGATGGCGCGGCAGATGGCAAACGGGCTGCGCATCACGGCCAAGGTGCAGGAGATACCGATGGCGGCGGCTCCGATGAGGGTTTCGTTCAGGGAGTTTCCGGCAATGGTTTCTCCTGTAGATGGCCGGAGACAAGGTGGAGGATATGTTCCGTTCGATCCGAACGACCCAGATTTGGCGGCCGAGTTGCTTCGGCAAGGCGCCCAGGCTCTGCGGTCTTGGCTGGCAAGGTATCGCGGCATTTCCGAAGCTTCTGGAATCAGTGTGGGCTCAATAGAAGAAATCGTCGGCGCACTGGATATCGCCGGTGGGGCGGACGCGGCTTAGCGCGCGACCGCAGGTCACGGTAAGGCGGTCAAGGCTTGGTCCGGGCAGGCTACCTGCTGCGAGTTTTGGATCGGCGAGGCGAGGCGGTCAGGGCGGGGCCGGATTTGGTTTCCCCCGGCTAGGCGTGTCGAGCCAGCGCAACCACAGGCGCGACCGGCTTTTGTCGGCCGCGCCTATTCATCATTCCGCCGCCATCAGGTGATACGGCTTCACAAGGCAATCAGCAGGGATGTGCCATTCACTGCTGAGCTTGTGGATCATGTCCACCGTCAGTGCGCGCTTGCGGTTCAGCACTTCCGACGCGCGCGGTCGAGATCCGAACAGGTTGGAAAGATCGGACTGGCTTCGGCCTGTCGCTTCCATGTGGGATTTCAGGAGGTCAATGGGTTCGACTTCGGGAAGGGGGTAATGACGGTCCTCATAGGCCTCGATCAGGTCGGCCAACACGTCAAAGCGGTCGGCCTCTGGGGTGCCTGGCACAGGCTGGTTGTCGAAGTAGGGGGAGATTTCAGCAAGCGCCCAATCGAGATCGGCTTGGGTGCGGATCGGTCGAATGTCCATCAGATCGTCTCCGGGTTGATCTTGTCATATTCCTTGTGGGTGCCGACAAACTTGATCAGCGCCCGGCGATACGGGTAGGCGAAGTGAACGATCAGGCGATACTTGTTGCCGCCGATGTCGAAGATCACGCGGTTGTCGCCCACGAAATCGATGGTCGTTCCGAAGGCTTTCTTGACGTCCGCGGGGCCAGTCCATTCGGCTTTCGAGGCGATCGCATACCAGGCCAGCAAGGGCGCCTCGGCCCGGGGCTCACGCTCCCAGAAGGTTCGTAGGGTCGATTTGGCGATGACCTGCATGTCCGCTCCGCGTTCCCGTATTGGGAATATCATGCAGAACGGAACCGAAGTCAAGATAAATTCTCAAAATGGGAACCATTGCGACACGAAGCGGATTGAAAATGCATGATGCGGCCATATGTCGGATTCATGGATCTCCCAATTCGACATTCCCGACCATCATCCGTCCCGCACTGCGGTCCTGGCCCGATCCCGGAAGTCGGCGAGCCTTGGGGGGCCAGGAAGAGACGCGCGAAACGCGCTGGCGCAGGTCTGATATCCGAGATCACGACGCTTGCAGCGCCCCCGGCGATGCGACACCAAGCCCTGACTCCTATCCAGAAGATAATGCCGTCTCTGCGATCCGAACTCGACCGCATTGGCCTCAAGCGGGTTCGCCTGGGTCACGAGGCGCGCGCCGAATGGCAGGGTGCTTTCGCGATCACCGGCGACGGTGCGCTTGAGATCGTGATCGGCGCCTCGCTCGATCCCATGAAGACCCTGCATCACGAGGTGATACACGCGCTTCGCCACATGGATCTGTTCACCCCGGCGGAATGGGGGGCTCTGGAGCGCGCTGCGGTTTCCGGCTGGATCGAAAAGCACGATATCGATGCGCGTTACCCGGATCATTCCTATTCCGAGCGGATTGAGGAGGCGATTGCGGAGGCCTTTGCCGAGGTTTCAGCGACAGGCGCAGTAATACCGGCTGGCCCCCTGGCTCGGGCATTCGACAAGATCGCCAGGCTTTTCCGGGCATTCCGCAACGCCCTACGCGGTTGTGGTTTCCAGACCGCCGAGGATGTGTTCGGGCGTGTTCTGGCCGGGAAGATCAGCGCGCGGCAGGCGGGCGATACCGGGACGGTGATGCGTATCGCTCCGGCACATCAGGCGCGCAGGTAAGGCGGCAGGGGCCATATGGGGGCTTCTTCGCGCTCCGGCATGCTTCGGGGCGCCTGCGCAAGGCGATTCAGTGCATTGCCCCAGGCACCGAAGTGTCGGACAAATCTTGTCATCAAGAATCGGTTGGCAGGAAAGCTTTCAGGTGACCGAGATCAGAATTCGCGCGGCAGCCGAATACCTGCTATGCAGAAGGGATCCGCGTCTTGATGGTTCTGGGCGATCTGGCACGGCCGGTCATGAAGTTGGATCGCGAGCGGATGAACTGAAGGAGATGGTTGTGCGGTTAGTGTTTTCTGTAATTTTCGCTGCAATCCTTGCAAGTAGCGCCATTGCCTTTGGAAACGATGAAGCATGGGAATCGGGTTGGGGCATGGGGATATCGGAAGCCATCATAACCAAGGGCCAGGGCAATAAGATATATGTTGCTTGTGGCATCCCCACACCTGGAAGACCTGTGACCTCCATCAGCTTTGCCCTCATAGGAAATGCCCCGAACTCCTCATCCATACTGCTGACATTCGACGGTGAGGCACCGAGAGAGGTATTTCTTTCAAATGGGTCGATTGAATCCGCGAGCCGTGCAGGGGCAAGCCAGTTTGATTACATCATAGGAAAGTTTCGCGAGAAGCAGTGGGTAAATGTGCGATATATGGACGGCACCAATGCAACATTCACCCTGAATGGTGCAAGTGATGCCATAGGCATATGCCCCTCGGACCTTTTACAATGAAAGCGCGCATAAAAGCCGTTATGGCAGCTTTCGCCGTTTTTTCGTGCAGCATGATTGCGCCGCTAAAGGCACAGCACTTCGTTGACGGCAACGCCCTCTGGAAACTATGTCAAGAATATCCGTCACACGCAGAGCATTATGTCTCTGGCGCTGTTGACGCGATCATTGACACTTCCTTAATTTATTCGGCTCCAGGTCAATTCTGCATGAGGGCTAACTTGAGCTCTACCCAGGTAAAGGACGTTGCTTGCAAATTCCTTGCCGAACACCCCCAAGTTAGAGACGCGGCCGCCGCTAAGCTTGTCCATGCGGCCATTAATATTAGCTTTCCATGCCCTGACCACTAACCCCTCATAGTCATGCCGCAGCATTAACCCGCCATGCACACACCTGAAACCTTCCCTCTCGAATCCTTTCTTTCAGCCATCATCATTGGACTGTTAGGGGTGCCGGTGATCTTTTTTCTTTATATGGCCGACAAAAGAGAAATTGAAACCGGAAGGCCGAATTATTGGCATGTTTCCATGATGCTTGCGCTATGCGGATTTCCAGCCGCAACGATGTTCCTTCCATGGGTTCCCAGATTTCTTCTTACCCTTGGCGTCATGTCATTGGGAATCGTTGGTGGCGCTTCCTTTTCCTACTACGCACTGAAGCTCGCCCCCAAGGCATACTGGGCGATCCGATACTTCATCTGGAAGCTTACAGGACTCTGGCCGAACCGTTGACTGGGCTACGCCCGACAGCCGCAGGCGGCGCAACACCCTGTCCCACATCAGGTGTCGGCTCTGCCTGCGACTGATCCCCGGCGCCCGCCTCGCCGGGGGGGGGATCACCCGCTTTCGCGGGGATCTTCGATCTGAACAACGTGGCACATAGAGCCGCATCCGTATCAGATCGAAGGGGATGCCAAACTTGGCGTTCCAGCCCTGCGGTGGACCGAAGGCGACGATCTTGGTAATGTGGAATCGCTGATCGAGGTCAGCACGGCGAATCTCTTTTCCCTCATTCCGCAGGCCGCAGATGCGCGATACGATTTCGCAACCCGAACCTTCCGATCTGGTGAAGGCAAGCCCCTCTCTTCTTGGGATCTGGATGAATGGGCATCTTCCGCCAGAGGAAGTGGAAAGGCGCGCCTTGGGAGCAATACGGTTAAAAGAGGCGTTCTCCTCAATACCCTGGCACGCGCGGAAAGCGGCGAGCGACCCGGATTACTGGAACAGGCTCTACGCCAGCAGCGTGAACTGGTAACCAACGGCGGCCTGCGCGACATCTTCTATCAACGCCAGTTGAACCTTGAAGCGGCCGCCGCGACCGAGGAAATCCACCGCATCATGCCGCGCCTGCGGGCAGAGCTTGACCGTCTCGACCTGAAGCGGGCATCGAACCCAATCACCGCCCCTGCACAAAGTTTAGCGCGCCCTGCCCTACATCCTCGGCGCCACGCGGAAGCATGGCGCCGAGGATCGCAGATACTGCCCGGTTCGTCATGATGCCCGCTTCAGGTCCGACAGAATGACCGCTGCGTGCGCTTTCCATCGCGGCCAGCAAGTCGCTCCCTGCGCCCTGTCTCGTCAGAAGATCAGCCAGTTCAGCTTTCGCGTCGGCAGAGGTGCGCTTTACCGCCGTTTTGCTTGCCCCAAGTGCCGTTGCAATAGCATCCTTGGCCCATGCGACCGGCTTTCCTTGTCGCATGAGGCTGGGGCTAATCGCTTCATCCAAGGCCTCGTTGGCCACGCCGCGCGCGAATGTGGCGCTATTCCTTGCCGTGCGAGAGCGCAGTTCCAAAGCGCGATAAGCCTTTGTGATGGAATCCTTGAGCGGTTGCCACCCATCGCCAAGCAATGCCTTCATCTTCGACTGGGACGCCGGAGAGCCGAGTTGTCGAAGCGCCTCCATCGCCTGGCGTGGCTCAATCGAATGGTCCGAGATGACGGCCCGAACGTTTGCAAGCTTCTCATCAATGAAGGATCTTGCTCCGCGTTTCATCGCAGCAATCTCGGCCTGAGAGGCATCCTTCACCGCGTCGAAGATCTCTTCCCGGGTGGTCGATGGGGAAAAGATCTTCATGCCGAGATCGAGCGCGTTCTTCTCGCTGATCGCATCGGACGCTATGTCTAGCGCCTTGCCGTATTCGGGAACAGCTTCCTTCACTGCGCCACGAAGATCCTTGGACAGCCCACCAATCGCCCGCCCAAGCGCCGTGGTGCCGCCAAGCTTGCCCTGCCCATCTGCTGCTGCGGCGACATCGTTCAACGCCCGCGTGATGTAATCGAGTTGCCGAACATCCGGCATCCGCATGAATGTGACCGCGCCATCATCGCCGATCTGGGCCATGATCTGCGCGCTTTGCAGTCCCTCGATCGACATCAATTCGTTGGCGCGCCGGATGGCGGAATCCGGGACGCGCTTCAGAAGATCCTCAATGCGGAGCCCGGCCTCACTGGCATAGTCGATGGGTGCGGCGTAGGCTCGCTTATATGCGGAATCCCTGGCTTTTGCTGTCCCGCTCCGAATGGAATCGGATAGACCCCGGGGGCCAAGTTTAACCCATCCATCAGCCTCTCTGGGAACACCCGCCTGCTTTGCGGCAAATTCAGGGTTGTAGGGAACGATCTCCGCACCTCGGGCAGCGCCGGGTCTGCCGAGAGAGTCATCCAGCGCCCCGGTCAGATCGCGCGCAGCCTCCGTGGCTCGACCAGTGATCCGATCATGCGCGACACGCGCGGCGCGGCCTGGGGATTGCATAGCCACATCAAGGGCGCCAGCGGCGGCAGGGCTGGCGTCTGCCATCATGGCATGAGGACCGGCATCATCAAGATAGGACCGGATAGCGGTCGGATCATCCACGCCGAGGGTTTCCGACAGGGCGCGGGCCGTTTCCGGCTTGATCCCATATTTCTTGGCGATCTCGATCGCCATGCGGCTATTGCCAAAGGATTCTTTGACTGACCGGACGGCTTTGCCTGCGGCGTGACCGGCGACAGGGATCGCCCCGCCAAGAATGGCCCCTGCCCCCGCGCCAATCGCGCCAGATCCGGCACGATCCGCCACGCCGCCTTCCCCTTCCATAAAACCCTGTGTTGCACCCGCACCAACGCCCATCAGTGCGCCCCTTCCCGCCACCCCGGCCAGCGATGGCGCCTTTGCTGCCACGCCGACACCTGCGGCAGCCGGGATCAGACCGCCCGCAAGATCGGCGGAGAGGCGGCCCATCGTGGACATGTTGTCTTCGTTCGCCCGGAAGCGGCCAAGCTCCCCCTCATAGGTTCGTCCCGGCAACATGGAATAGGCGGCCGCATTGGCCTCATCTCCGACAATGCCGAGGGTTGCACTCTCACCAGCGCGGTTCAGCCAAGTGCCCAGACTCTCGCCATAAGATTGGACTCCATCATCGGGATCGCCGATCACATTGTCATATAGGACTTGACCGATACCCCGTGCCGGTGGCGGCGGGTTCACGGTCATGTCCGACAGTCTGGCAAGACCATCGGTCATAGCGGCGGATTGCGCGGCGGGCTCCGCTGTCACCGCGTCAGCGCCTGGCGCGGGCGAGATCACCTCATCCTTTTCCCACCACCGATCCTCGGATGCTGTCGCGGGTCCTACAATCGGATCGTTCAGCCACCATTGATCTTCGCCAGCCATTACGGCTTCCTCCTGCGGTTCCCCTCGGGGTCGATGTATTCAGCCCCCGGCGGAAGGGCGTCGTAATCGGTGCGGCTGCCGATCTGGACCGGGCCCGGTGCTGGCGCCGAGCCAACGGGTGCGCCGGGGACAGCGCCGAATCCGAATTCAGCCGAATTCGGATATGCGGCGGCTTTTTCCATGATAGAGGAATAGATCCGGTCAAGGCGATCCAGATTATAGAGCAACTGATCCCTGCTTTGCGACTGTGCCAAACTACCCATAACGGCCTGAAGCGTGGCAAGCTCGCGCTCTGTGATGGATCCGAGTGCGCCGCCAGTTGGGCTGGCTTCTCGCATCTGCTGCAACCTGTCGAATCCGACATTGGCCTGAATCGTGAGGATGGTCTGTTGCAGATCGTGGGCGCCGGTTCCGCCGATGTTCGACAACAAGCTGCCTGCGGCACCTGTTACCGGCATAATCCCGCCATTCGCCACCTGCTCTTTTGCCCGGCCAATGTCTTCTCTGACAATCTCAGCCGATGTCATGGCCTGATCCGCTCGCATCGCCCCCTTATCGTTCGCCGCAGCAATTGCCTGCGCCGCAGGACTGCCGGGAACAGGTGCCGCCATAGGAAGCCCTTGAGGATCGAGCTTTATCTTACCCGTTTCAGGATCCACGATATAGGCATAGTCGGTGCTGAGTTTGCCAAGCCCCGGTGCCCCGTCACCCACATTGACCGTGGTCGCCCCAGCACGCCTCGATTGCAGCCCCCATTCGTTGAACGAAACCGGCTCTCTCCCTGCTTCGATCTCCTGTTGAGCGTAGAATTGGTAATTTCGCTGATCCGTGGTCGGGTCAACCGTATCCACATGCCCAGGGATGGGTATCACCCCTGCGGCCGGATTGCTTGGATCAGCCCACATATGTCCGGCCGGGGCTCCTTTCGTTGCATCGGAAACTCCGGGGTTTCTCAGTCTTTCCAGTTCGAGTTGTGCAGTTTCAAGCTTGATCGCATCCATGGGGTTGGAGGGCGTCATCATCCGATCGAGCATTTGAGCGGCCAGGGATTTCTGCTCATTTGTCGCATTCGGGTTGTTCATCACACCGAGAAGCTGCATCGCCCGCTCTCGATCCACCCCCGCCCCTGCCCCGGGCGCAGACGCGGGCGCACCAGGTCCAGAAGCCGCCACGGCGGCACCGCCCCCGGCAGATCCCGCCCCGGCCCCGTAAGCATCATTGAACTTGCCAAGCCAGAGATTGGCGAATTGCCCCGCAGTCATGTTGGGATCACCGCCGTTCAGCCGGACAGCATCAACACCGACAACGGAAGATGCGAGAGCATCGGGATTCGCCAAAAGCTTAGACGCCCCGCCCGCGCCCTGCTGATGCGCGAGATATAGCTCTGCGGCGGTAGGCTCTCGTCCAAGCGCGCGCCGGAGGGTGTTTGCATTGTCAACCGCGAGGCGGGCGGCGGCATCCGTTGCCTGCGCAGGGTCGAAACGATCAGAAAGCCCATATGTCGACGCCGTACTGTCGATGAACTGAAAGAGTCCGCCCGCGCTGGAATTCGGATTCTTCGCATTGGGGTCCATGCCGCTTTCAATGTGCGCGGTCAGCGCAAGATATCCCGGCGGCAGCCCATATTGCTGTTCCACGGCGGCAAAGGGGTTTTCCCCGTTCCATGATATCGACCCGCGGCTTTGAGTCACTCCACCGCCACCGATTCCTGCTGGCATCATGGAGTTCAGCAAGGTGTCGGAGATGCTGCTTGCCTCTGCCGCCCGCGTTTCATCGCGCTTTCTCGTTGCCTTTTTGCCAATCGCTGCCCCGGCGATTGGGGTCAGGAAGGCCGCAAGCGGACTTCCCGAACCGCCGGACGAAGCCATGGCCTGCGCGAGAAGCTGCATTGTAAAGTCGTGCTGATCATCAGTCATTTTCGACTTCTGGGCCGGGTCTTGCGGGGCGGGAATAGGGTTTGCGGCCCCTGCCCCCTGGCCGAACTTCGCCATTTCAGTTCACCTCCGCGCCCGAAATCTCCCGCTCCAGGAGTGCGATTCTCATCAGCGCCGCCTTCAGGCCTGCGGTCAGGACGCCGAGGTGGTCGATGAAGGCGATATGCGTGCCGTCGCCCAAACCCGTCAGGTCCCGGAAATCCTCGGCCATGGGCCCGAGGTGATTTTCGGTCCCGAAGCCTTCGGGCGCCGACTCCGGCCTGTAGGACCACAGATGCACCGGCATCTGCATGATGGTGGCGGCGGCCGCATCAAGATCGACCTCGGGCCCCACATCCTTCGCGGTGCGGGTGCTCTTTCCGGCGGTGAGCAAAGCGCCACCGAGCGAGCCGAGTGTGCCGAGGGTCGAGTTTCTGGATTGCTGGTCGGCGTAATATTGGTTCAGGTCGCTCTGATATTGCTGATTGACCAGACCGCTGTAGTCGACACTTGCGGCCTGGCCGCTGGCGACGTTGGATGGCGGATTGTAGCTGCCGGTCATCGCCGCCATGAGTTCCGAGATGGCGCTTTGGCGCTCCGCGCTGTCGAGGGCAAAGAGCCGCGATTGCTCCGTCGATGCGGCTTGCGTGGCACCCAGGGTCAGGTTTTGCAGCGCGTCGTTCACGCCTTGCTGCTGCGTATTGTAGGCGTCCGTGAAGGCCTCGGCCCCGACAGGTATGCCGCGCGCCTGAAGGTTCGAGAGCAGGCGGTTGTTTTCCTGCTCGAACTGCGGCGCCATCCTGGCGTATCCGGTATCGTAGATCTGCTGCGCCAGCGCCGAGGTGTCCTGTGCTGTCGCGGCTTCCGGCAGGTTGTTCACGATATCCGAAACCTGGCTGACCAGGCTGACCGAGGTCGGCTGCAGGATTTCCCGGATCGCCGTCTCCCACGGCGATTCGACGGTCGTTACGGCGGACTGATACCCCTCGGGCGCCACGCCCTGCACGAAATTGCCGTTGGCATCGGTATATCCGTATCGCGTGCCGCTCCCTGCGGGGGAGTAGGTATCGAGGCGGTTGACCTGCGCCTCTGCCGAAGCCGTTTCATACGGATCCGGCGCCGCGGGCGCGCTGCTGCTTCCCTTGCCCATATCCCAACCACCTGCATCTGCCTCTGAACTGCTGAAGCACTATCAGCGGGGAGCCGTCCCGTGCGGCGAAGGGAATGATCGCCTGGCGCTCGAACCCCAGCTTGGTCGCAAGGTTCAGGGATAGAAGGTTGGTCATCGGAACCAGAACCGTGATGGCCTCGCAGCCAAGCTGCACAAAGGGGAAATGGAAGAGCGCGAACAGCGTCCGCCGATCCGCCCAGGCCGAGCCCGGTAGCGCCGCGATGGACACCTCGCAATGAAGACCGTTCCACCGCTCATAGGTCACGCCCGCGACCAGATCACCATCCTTGATGACGCCAAGCGCCCGGGTGTCGCTCTCCGGTCGGTAACCAGGAATGCGGCCTGCGATCCATGCCGCAACCTCGGCATCCGCGCCGTAAAGCACGTTTCCGAGGCGCCTCAGCCGATTCCCGCCTGAAGGCTCACGATTTCCGCCCATTGCGCGGTAACCTCCATGGTGATCTGGAAAACCGATCCGGTCACATCCTGCGCGATCAGATCCGACAGGGTGACGGTCGCCCCCGGCTCTTCCGGTCTGATCCTGACAACCTGCGTTGCCTCGGCAATGTCTGCGGGGGTGTCGTTGAAATCGGAAAGCACCCGGATCGTCACGTCCAGCGGCGCCGATGCCCTGATGGTGGGCTTGACGAAGCGGACGGTTCGGGACGGCCCGCCCGCGCTGAACCACGAGCTTTCCCACCGCGCGGTCACGGGCTGATCCGGGTTTTCCCGGCTGAACCGCGCCAGCCTGCCGTCCAGCCCGGTTCCCTCAAGCCGCCCGCCAAGATTGTGCAGGTCGCGCACCGGCCAGCTTGCGGTGGACCATGATCTGGATTTCGTCCAGTAGATCAGTTGCCGCGCCTGTAATGTCGTGGAGTTCGAGCCGGAGATCACGATGCAGGAACCATCGTCGTTCACGGCCATGGTCCAGGAATACCCGCCCTCCTCGATCCAGTCGCGCACGAGGTTCGCGATGGGGATGGATATATCGCTGACCAGGGCCATGACGGAGGTGCTGATCGACTGGCGCACCGATACGACGCCATGGGGCGTCAACATCCACACGTCAGATCCGATCTGAGCAAAGGCCCGGGGCGAGACGGGACATGCCGCCTCGACCCGCGCGGACAGGCTCCAACCCGTGGCATCGCCCGGGTCCAAGCCCTCGTATATGATGATCTGGCCTGTCGAGGTGAAGACCGCCAGCGCGTCATTGACGTTGTTCGCGCCGTCGAGGGTGAGCGAAAGCATCGCCACGATGCTGCCCTTGATGTTCCCGAGGCGCGACATCGGGAACCGCTTCAACTCCCCGGTTATCGCGCCCACGTCGCCGTAGTAGACGTCAGCCGTCGACCGGCTGTCCCAAGCGAAAACCCTGTCGTGGTGAACCACGACGCCATCCAGCCTTTCGGCCGATACGCCCGCATTGGTTTCGAATTCCGAGATGGAGAAGGCCAGGCCGTTGTATTGGACCGGCCGGGATATCCCGTCGAAGATCAGCAGGTTGTCGGAGATCTTCGCCGCGGAGACACTGGCCGAGAACGTGCGGCTGATCTTGTGGTTGCCACAGACCGCCTGATCGGGCCTGATCTCCACATATTTCGAATAACCGGCGGCATCGAAGGGGATCCGGCGCAGGATCGGCGCGTGAAGCCCGATCCAGTTGATGCCCGGGACGGTGCGCAGCGCCACGCCCGTCGACATGAGGTTCTCAAGTGCTGCGGCATAGACGCCGTTGACGATTCCCGACCGCGCCTCCACGAACAAGCCGCTGGTCGGCAGCGGGATGTTCGTGATCTGGACGGATTTCTGGGATGCCATCTGGCGGCGTTCCCGCTTTGCTCTCTGGCGGCGCATGGTCAGGACACCAGCCATCTGCCGTCGCCGAGCGGCGCCACCGCGGCGCTGCCGCAATCCACCCCGAGGCGGAAGGCCCGCCCCCCGCCCGCGTCGGCGGCAACCTTGGCCTCAATCTCGGCCTCATATTCCGCGGCGATCTCCGCATAATCGAGACCGAGCGCGCGGCGCAGGCGGAACGTCATGCCGAGCGAAAGCGGATGATCGTCCTCGAAGGCGGGAAGATCGTCGTCGGCCGTGAATTGGGGGCGGCGGACCTGCGGCAGCGGGGCAATGCCCGAGGTGACCGAGATGCGGCGCAGCTCCTCGAAGGTCTCGGGCCCCCAGACGGCGATATCGTATCCCGGTGGCGCGTCATATTCGCCCTGGTTCTCGACCGTGGGCGCAACGGGCGCGGCAAGGTCGATATGACCGTCGCGCGGAACGAAGGGTGCGGTGCAGATCGGTGGTGTCTGGCTGGCGTCGTAATCCCCGGCCTTGATCCCGGACACCACCGGATAGCGGGAGATGTATTCGATGGTGACCAGTTCCATGGCGGCAGGCACCGGCTCGAACCAGATCAGATTGTTCCTGATCCGCCAGCCCATCGAGGCGGGCGCCGCCGCGCCGCCGTGCAGCCAGTTGGCCCAGGACCTCGGATTGGCCGGGCCGATCAACCCGAGCGGCCAGCCGCCGCGATGCTCGGTATCCGGTATCACGCGCAGGAAATCGGGCGGAAGCGGATAGGCGTATCGGCGAGGCACGAGGGTAAAGGCCCATGTGGATTGGAATTCGCTGGTGCCCACGGTCCCGGTCTTGGCCAGGAATTCGCGCATCGTGTCGGAGGCGGCGCGGCGAAGGATCTTGGAGACCTTGTTATCGGTGTCGAACAGCTTTTCGGGAGCGGGCGCCGTGGCGTCCCGCTCCGCTGCTTCTTGCGCGATCTCAAGGATTGTGCGCGCCATCGTGCGACTTACTTCCCGCGCTTCCCGCGCGTGATGCCGAGCGGATCATCGTTCGCGGGCGCAGGGTCGTTCAGATCGTCGGAGCCGCTGACAAGGCCGCCGGTGAACAACTCCTCACCCTGACCCGCGTCGAAGCTGTCGCCCTCGATCGGCACGGCACCGGCCGCCGCGACCAGCGCATTCTGTGCGATCATGCCCGGCACGGCCTGCGCGCCCGCCCCCATGGCCTTCATCGCGTCGATCTGCGCCTGAAGCTGGATCGCGCGCTGTTCGGCCGCGATCCGCGCCGTCTCGGCCGCCACCGCCTTCTGCTCCAGCGCAGTTTCGCGCACGGCTGCCTCGGTCAGATCGGCGTTCTCGGTCTTGCGCTCCAGCCAGAGCGTGGCAACGCGCCAGGCGGCGTGAACGTCGATCCCCATCATCTGGACACGTTCCGAGGGCAGCGAAACCAGATCCTCGATCGAGCGGATATTGTGGATCAGCAGGAGGCCGATCTGCGCCTGACTGATGCCGGGCAGTTCCGCAATCGGCGTGCCCGAGGTGGGCACCTCGCCCGTGGCCTTGAACTGGGCGAACTGTTGCGGATACTCGCGCATGGCCTGCGCCTCGGAAATGAAGCGGGTCGCGACGGTCTTGCTGTCGCCCTTCGGCATCTTGGCGATGCAGAGCTTGGTGACATAGCCGCCGTTCTTGGCCGGGTCGGGGTCCGTCACCCGCAGTTGCAGGTAGAAAAACTGGATGTGAAGCCCGCCCGAACCGGCGACCGGCGCCATGTCATGGCTGAGGTCGGAGCCGGTCAGGTTCGGCGCGAAGGACGATCCCGCAAGGCTGGCGGGCGAGAAGGAAGACATTGCGGGATGCACAGGGGCGCCTCCTTGAGGGGTTTGCGATGGGATAGGAGGGGGCCCGACCTTCACCGGGCCCCCTCGTGTCAGTGGGTCAGGACCGCGTTCAGCATGCGGTTGTTGCAGATCCAGTTCCCCATGCCCGCGATGACAACCGTGTCCGAATCCTCGGTGAGGGGGCGGCGCGGGCCGCCCAGGACAACATTGTTGCGCTTCTTGTGCATGATGATCTCGATGGTATCGAGGTTCAGGAACCGCATGGCGCCCGCCTCGGCAAAACCACCCATGCCACCATCGGCCACGACCGGAACCATCTCGAACATGATGTTCTGGAAGCCCGCCGACGCCAGGTTCTTGTCCATGAACCGCTGCTGTGCCTGCAGGCCGCCCGAGAAGGTGGCGTAGTAGCTGTTGTCCGACACGATCAGGTTCGGCTTGTCCGTGCCGCGCGACGTGCGCAGGTAGAGTTCCAGCATCGAGGCGTAGATGTTGGAGGTCAGCGGCGCGGCGCCCAGGATGGAACGCTGATTGTCCCACCAGACCGAAACGCCGGAGTTGATGCCGCCATAGGTGGCACCCGGGGTTTCGCCGACCATCAGCTTCAGGCCGCCGAATTCCTTGCCGCCCGCGCCGGTGCCGTCGCCGTGCGCGGATTGGTGCATCTGGTTCACGATGGTCTTTTCGGCGTGCTGGACGCGCGCCGCCATCATGTCGATGACCTGCTCTTCGCCATCGTTCATCAGCATCTCAAGGCCGGAGATGGAGACGCCGCAGGCGTATTGCTTCCACGGAATTTCGGCCGAGGTCAGCACTTCCTGACCCGCGATGTTCAGGGCCTCACGCCCGACATACCATTGGAAGTTGGCATTCTCGACCCCGACCATGATCGGGGTCGAGATCGTCCGACCGCCGCCGATCGTCTTTTGACGGCCACGCCGACGCATCTCGTGCATCAGGATGTTGTTCTTGGAGATGGCGTCAGCGGTCTTCTTCCGGCGGTGCGCCAGGGTCGCCGTCACCATTTCTCCCCAGTTCGGGTTCGCCATGATATCCTCACGTCATATCCCGCCCGGCTCGTCCGGCCGGATCAGCGCGCCTGCCTCAGGAAATGGGCAATGGTGCCGCGCAGATCCGCACCATCCGGTGGAGCGGAGTGACGGTCGGCACCTTGGCCAGAGCCGTCCAATTGTTTGCTGGCCGCCTGAGCCCGGGAAATCTTCCCGTTGGTCTCGGGGGCCGCTGGTGTCTGTGCAACCTGTGCCACAACCGGCGGCGGCGGTGCGGCGGGCGTGAACAGGCCGCGCATCTGGTCCTCGGCCTCGCGATAGAAGCGGTCGAGATCCTTGATGGTCACGGGATGACCCGTGCGCGCGCGCTCGTCGGTGGCGCGCTGCGCCACCTGCGGATGCAGGTTGTCCCAGAACGGCCGCTTGAGCGTGCCATCGGGGTTCTTTTCGGTCGCGAACGCCCCAAGCTGGTCCTGCGGCGACTGCACGTCAGGCCCGAACGGAAGGCGGCGACCCTGGGACTTGAGCGTGCGGTTCTCCTCGCGCAGCTTCTTGATCTCCTCATCCTCGAAGGGATCGGCCTCGGGCTTCGTCACCTTGAGGCCAAGGTGTTCCGCCGCCTTGATGATCACCGCCTCGGGATCGGACCCAAGCTGCGTTGCCGCCCAGGCCAGATACTGGTCCGGGTTCTTGTTGGCATATTGGTGCAGGCCCAGAAGGTTCGAGATCGCTTTGGCCGGGCCGCCCTCGCCCTGCGAGATCGCGTTCAGCACATCCTTGTTGCTGGCAAAAACCTCGTCCAGACCTTCGTATCCCGCCATCCGCTCGCGGATCTTGCCCGCGCGCTCGGGATCGATCCCTTCAAGCAGGGAATCCAGGTCGGATTTCGGCTCGGCAGGCGCGGGCGCGGCTTCCGTCTCCCCCGTTTCATCCTTTTCGGCGGGCGCGTCGGCTTTTTCCGGCGCGGCCTCGGCCTGCGCCGCCGCCGGTTCTTCGGCCTCCGGCGGGTCGGCATCCTTCCGCTTCGCCCCGGGCTGGTTGGCCTTGTCGATCAGCTTCAGCCCCTCGTCGGGGGAAATCGTGGTGATTTCCTGATCGGGCAGAGGATCGAGGTCGAAATCATCCGACGCTGGATCGGGATCGTCCGAGCCGGAGTGCATGGCCCTGCGCAGGACGGCGCGAAGCTCGTCCTGATCGTCATCGACCACGCCAAAATCGTCGTCACGTTCGATGTCGTCGTCGGTCTCGATATCAGCCATGGTCGTTCTCTCCGTTCTGGTCGGGTGTGATGGTGTGGCCAAGGGCGATCATCGCCTGCATCCCGGCATCGATCAGGGCGCCGTGAACCAGATGCCGGGCCCGGCGCGCGGCAGGCGGCGCCGTGCGGGTGTGGATGGCGCCGTCGACCGCCGTCATGATCTGTCCGCCCAGGCGATTGAACGCTTCGGCCAGGCGCTGCGCCTCGGGCGCATCGGTGATGATCGACAGAGGGATCAACTGCGGCCTGTCTTTGCTGTTCACGCGCTGATCTCCGTCACGTCGAAATCTCCATGCTGGTGATGTCGATCTCGCCCGCACCCCCGGTATCGGTCTGCCCGATCACGTCGACCGGCGGCCGGTTCAGCGGGTCCTCTTGCTGCGCGCGCTTGAAATCATGCACGAAATCCTCTTTCCACTGACGCTCTGTCGGGCCGGGATCGGGTTGGACGCCATCATCCCATTCGACCAGATCGTGACGGTCCATGAATTCGCGCTTGGACCGGCGGTCGCCGATGATCTCGGCGGTTTCGGTCAGCCCTGTGCGGAATTCATCGAAGCGCGGCGCCAATTGGGGGGCGGCAAGGTCGCGGTTTCGGCGCGGCGCCTCGGAACGGCAGTTGTGCGGCCAGGCGTCCAGCCGGTGCCAGCCGCCACAAACCCGGCAAAGCCGCTGGCGCCCGGCCCCCGCATCCTCGGGCTTCTGGCCGAAGATGCGGTCGTATTCACTGCCGAGGTCGGAGATGGCGAGGCTGGTCAATGTGATCCCCTGCCCGCACTGCGGCGCATTTCCCGGGTCAACCCCTCAACCCCGCCCTCGCGCTGTTCGGCAAGGGCAATGAAATCGCGCCAGTCGTCGGGCTCGGTCTCGATGAAGAACGGGGCCCCGGTGAAGGGATTGCTGATGACGATCGGCTGGCGCCCCAGATAGGCGTGGGCAATCATCATCCGCTCAAGAAGATGTTCCGGCTGGGCCGGGATCGACTGCGGCGAGGTGATCGACGTGCTGCACAGTAGGGCGGCGCGTTGGGTGATCATCATGGGTCAGGCCTCCTGAAGTCCAAGTTCGGCGGCGATCAGCGCCGACAGATCGCCGGGGGCGGGCAATCCCCGCGCCGAAAGCTGGTGTTTGGCCGTCGCGAGCAGCGCCGCCCGCGCGTTGGCGGATCTGGGGTCGATGCGCTCGCGCTCGAATTCGTCCAGCGCGGCCGAGACGACGCGGCGGACGATCTTGCGCACCGGGTCGGGCGCGCCCGGGATAGCGGCGATCTGCGGCACGATCTGCCAATCCTCGGCCAGAAGATCGGTTTGTGACGCAAGCCACGGCACCATGTCGCCCTGCGCCGTGCGCATGTAGATGTAGGGCAGCGTCATGAGGCTGCCCGGGTCGGGGCGCTGGACGGAAAGCCACATGCCCTTGCCGTTCCACCCAGCGCGGGAAACGCGATCACCGTTCTTGAGGGCGCGCAGGGCCATGGAGAAGTCGAGGTTCATACCGGAAAATCCTCGTCATCCTCGTCACCCTCGGTATCTCCGAAGTCATTCCCGATCTGCCTTTGGGCCCTGTAGCCGACCGGGCGCGGCGGGCGAGGATCGCGGGCGGCGCAGTGATCGCGCGCCACCTCCTCCGAGATCGGCCGCAGGGCATAGATCGACGCCGAGCCGTAGTATTCGGTCGCGTAATCCTCGCCTTCGGTCGGGATATCGATCCGCAGCATGAGGCCGCCTGCAATCTCCTCCTCTCGGGCGAGGCCGACTCGCTGCCGGTGGCCCATGAGTTCAAGGAGGATCCAGCCGAAATCGCGCGGGGTTTTGGGTTCGGTGCTGGACATGGGTCAGCCCTCACCATGGAGCCGTTCGCGCAGGAGGTAGCCCTCCAACCCCCAAACTTCCGCGATCGCCTGATCCCGGGCAATCTTTCTCCCCAGATCGAGATTGAAATTTTCGGGGTCTGCCGGTGCTGATTTGCCGATGACGGTGAAACCGTTGATCAGCGTGAGGACACAGATGGTGACGTGAGGCGCAGCGGAGGGATGCAGGTATTCCTCACTGTCGATGCGGGAGAGGATATGGTCGAGAGTGACCCGGTTCGTGGTCTTCGCAACAGCTGCGGCTTCCGCCTCGCCCTGTTGGTGTCTGGTCTCAGTCATATGCAAGGCTCCATGGCCGCTGTGTGTGTGCGAATCACATGCCACGCCCCGGCCCCGCCGTGCGGCGAGGCTGCGCGTTCAGACGGCGGCGACAGCCTGCCGCTCCGCTTCGGGCGGTTTCGGGCGCTCGCCACGGCGCCGAGGGTCCGTGCCCTTGTCGGCCGCATCCGCGATCAGATCGACGCCCTTGAGCCTGACCTCGTGGGCGCGCTCCTTGTCGGCGTCCGCCATCTCCATTTCCTTGAGAAGCTTGTCGGTCTCCGCGCGGATCTTGGCGACCGTGACCTGCGTCTCCTCGCGCGGCGGGCCCTGCGGTTCCTCGGGAAGCTGGTTGATCATCCCCTCAAGGGTGCGGGATTTCGGGAAGGACCGGATGCCGAACAGCAGGAGTTCCTTGACCGTCTTCATGTCGAACTGCCCGGAGCCCATCAGCGGCATGAGCTGCTGGACGAAGGTCGAGAAGGCCCCCAGGAATTCGATGCGGGCCTCTTTGTCGGCCTGCTCGTCGGCAAGGATCGTGGAATCGGTCTCGATGGTGAGGGTGATCTTGCGGCTGAAATCGTCCCGCAACCGATTGTGGACCATCTCCCAGGAGGTTTCGGGCACCCGGTCGAACTTCGGTTCCTGCGGCGGCGGCGGCAGGGGTCCGACCTGCTGCCCGGCCTGCTGCGCCTGTTGTGCGATGGCCTGCAAGGCCTGATAGGCCTGCATCTCCTGCGCGAAGACCATGCGGGCCTGCTCGATCTGCATCAGGCGCATATGCCGCTCGGCCTCGCTGATCGGCAGATCAAGGCCGCAGATCTCGGCGAGCCGCGCGGTGTCGAACATCTCAAGCATGATCTCGACCATGATCCGCAGCATGTCTCGCGCGAACACCGCCATATGGCGCTGGCGCACGGAAAGGCGCATCCCGGCATATCGCCCCTTCAACTGCTGCGCCGTGGCGGTTTCCTTGGGATCGCCCTGGGCGCGCATGATGTCGGACACGCCCGAATGCTCGAACATCGCCTGCTTTGAAGCCTCACGCATCATCGAGAGGGCATTGAGGCAATTCATGATCTGCTCCAGCGGCAGCCACTGGATCATGTTGGCCGTGCCTCCCTTTTCCATCAGGGAAATCCAGCTCTGCACCGGGATCAGCTGGTTCTTGCCCGAAAACAGCTGCTTGAAGGTGTCGGTTTCCGCTGCCGGAAACAGGCCTGCCACCGCGAGGGTTTCCAGCAGTTCCTTCATTTTCCGGGTCGCCTTATCGATCTCTCGGGCACGTTCGGCGTAATAGCTGATGTCCGGACGCGGCGTGAGGTTGTCGCCCCGGGTTGTGGAAAGGAGCGGCTTCGGCATGGGCCAGAAATGCTCAAGCTCAAGCGGATCGTCCTGCTTTTCGAGGATCACGCCTGGGCAATCGGGCGACCAGAAGACGATACGGCGCTCTTCCTTGACCCAGATCTCCCACACCGTGGCGACGGCAAAAGGGTTGAGGCTGATCTCTCCGGTCCGGTCCAGCGTCGATCCCATGCGGCCGGTGTCGCGCTCATCGTCCCCCGGCGCGCGCCCCTGCCCCGCCAGCCCGGGCGTCGTAAAGGCGAAATCATTGACGTGATCCGGGAACCGCTTCGCAATCCTGGATCGCGTCATCGGGGTCTCAAAGGCGATCCATGGCGTGGATTCGAAGCTGTGACCGGGGCAGAACAGGGCACGACGCCACTCCCAGGCCTTCGGGATCACCTCCTCGCTGGTCTTGACGGTTTCGGAGACCGGGATCCCGGTGGCGGGATCGATCATCGGCGCGCCTGTCGTCGGATCGACCACCGGCTGTTCGCCGAATTCCGCCTTGTAGAGCGCCCGGGCCACGCCGCGCCCGGCGATCAGCCAATCGTCCCGGGCCCGCTCCATGGTCTGGTCGAAGCAGGTGGTCGAAAGGATCCACTGCGCGATGCGCTGCCCCGCTTCGGCCGCCATCAAGTCGGTTTCGTCGGACCTGCCGTCGCCGCGCCAGCGCCGGGTGACGATGGGGGTTGGGGTTTCCGAGAAGACCAGCGGCTTGAGGACATCGATATTGGCATGGATGAAGCTGACATCATCGGTGATCAGGTTCATCTTGGGCGCCTCATCCGAGGATGTGACGCCCGGGTCCTGATCGGGGCCGAAATACAGGTTCTCGGCGTTCAATGCCTCCTGACGCCACCGCCGCTCGGAGGTCAGCGCGGCTTCGATCTGTGCCTTCCAGAAACCTGCGTTCTCCAGCGCGCCTTGCGCCTCGGCCTCAGGATCGCTTTCCGGCACCTCGAAGAGCGCGTTGCTCGGATCATAGGATGAAATATCCTGGTCCGCGGTGCCGACGCTGCCCGCTGGCACGATGTTGTTCCCGATCATACCTTTTCCCGGCGCTACCGATCCTCATGGCGCGACCATAGGTCATCCAGCGTATCCCCGTGCGGCGAGGGCGGCTTTCCGGGGTGCTGGCCCGCCACGATCCGATCGAGCGCGCGCCCGAACAGCGTTGCGGCGTCCACGGTATCGTCATGTCTGCCACCTGGGAATTGCAGTAGTTCCTTTTCGAACTCCTCAAGGTGTGGCAGCCAAGCGGCGGGGCATGTGTGGCGGTGTGGCAGAAACATCTTGCCCATGGCAGCCCATCCCAAGAGGGCCTGGGCGCGCGGGACTTTCTTCATGTCAGATACGATCTGGACGCGGCTCACGAAAACCCGGTGCTTCTGCATCATCGTCCGAATCATCGGGCCGACTGACTTGATGATCTGCCCTTGTTCCTCAAAGGCGCGGAGAGGCTTCCATTTTTTCACCAGCCGCAGCCAGTGCATGATCCATTCGTCAGATTGGGTGCGACCACGCCACATATCGAGCAGGTAGATATTATGCTCGCCATCAACCCCCCACACCATATGGACAGTGTAATCTGGATCGGTTGACTCGCCGTCTGCAGTGACTGCGTAATCAGAGGAGATGTAGGTTTCTAGGCGCGTCAGATCGACCTTGTTCAGATCAAAGCGGGTGACGTGATCGCGGGTGAAAAGAATACCCTCATCCGGGCTCGGGCGCTGTTGATAGAGGGCTGACCAGATGAACCCGCCCCGCATCTGGGCAACGCGGAACTTATCGGCAAACTCTTCAGGCCACATCGGTTCGCCTATCTTGCGCCCGAGCGGGTCATCATCGCGCTCGGCAATGGCAGGCAGACTGAGAACATACCATTTCTCGCCGGTCTCGCGGTCCTCATACCATCCTGTGCGACCATCGAATCCCAGGGGGAGAATGCGGCCTGCGGGATCATCTTCATGCCAGCGTGTCGTGACGATCAGCTGCTTTTTCCGGCCCTGCAGTGATGAAACGAGGTCAGCTTTATAGGTCTCCCAAGCCTCTTCCCGCATGTGAGGCGACAGCGCCATTTTTCGGCCTCTAATCAGGTCATCCATGATCAGCCAGGAAGCCGGGTTCCCGTGCGTTGACCCACCCATAAGACCAAAACCGTTATACTCGCCCCCCTCTGTCGTCGCCCACTGCGATTTTGCCTGGCTGTCCGTCGCCAACTGAGTGTCGAAAGGGAATTCCGGTGCGCGCAGCAGATTTCGCACAATCTTGCCTGTTTTCTCGGCATATTTTTGCGTGTGAACTGCCGACATGATGAACTCGCGAGGATAGATTCCCATGAGCCATGCAGGGAAAAGTTGGGTGCAAAGCGTGGATTTCGCCATACGGCGCGGCATGAAAACCATGCCGCGGTCGATCAGGTTATCCTCCATCGCCTGAAGAAATCGGCAGGTCAGCTTATGGTGTGGTTGCGGCATAAAGCCCGTCATACGCATGTAGAACGCGAGGAAGCTGGACCGCGCCCGCCGCTTGTCCAGTTCTTCCAGCAGCTCAAGCTCTTCCAGATCCTGCGGCCCGAGCATCCTCATGGCGTCACCGATCCGGCGCGATCAGATCCCGCATCATGCGCCGGGCCAGTATCCCGCGCGCACAACCTCTTCGGGTTCGCCGCTGTATTTCAGATCATCGGCGAGGACCTTGCGCATGAGCGAATTGAGATTGGCGCCATCGACACCGGCCGCCCGCGCGATGGCATAGGCGGATTCTCCGCGGCACCGGCGCTGGATCTGGTCGAGGATTTCAATGTCCCGGGCGCGGGGCACGTCGCGGATTGCTGGTTTGGCCATGATCCCGATTCCTCTGACTTCGCTCAGGGAATCGCACATCGGGGCCATGGTGTGCGGCGGCCCGGGTCAGCCGCCGGTGGAGGTCTCGACCGCCAGCCCCATCACCGCATGCGCCCGGTCGGGCGCCAGGCCGACCACGGCAAGGATGCGGCCAGGGATCGGCGCGTCCCAGACCTCCTCGCCATCATCGCCCATGGTGGCGGCCAGGATCTGCACGGCGGCCTGGGCGATGGCGGCGGCGGCCATGTCAGCGCCATAGGGCGGCTCTACCAGGACTGATACGGCATTGGTCACGAAGGCAGGGTGCACGGGGCCCGAGGCCACCGCATATCCACCGATGCGCTGGCCGCGCTCGAAGGTGTCGCCATCGGCCTCGGTATAGCCGATGCACCGCGCGAGTTGCCCCGCCTCGTAAAGCAGGGCCAGCGGCGCGGCGATGGTCACGTCGATCAGTCCGGTCATGGCGCCAGTCCCTCCCAATAGCTTCTGATTGCGGCCTCTTCGGCGGGCGAAAAGGCGCCCTGGCGAAGGATCACCCCGGCCTGGCGGGCTGCCAGCAGCGCATTGGCGGGGTCTGACACTGCGTCCACCGTCACCGCGCCGAGGTGATCGACCCAGGCGCGGCCGTAGGTGCCAGCGGGCAGCGACACCGGCAGGCTGTCGCCGCCGTCATCCCAGAGGTGCCAGACGTCCGGCACCCCCGGCTCAGTCACGTCATGGGGGCCGCGATTGTGCTGGAGCGGCGTGGCGGTCGCGCCAGCCTCGAATTGCAGCCCCGTGAGCCGATAGGTCACATCGACAACCGCGCCCGAGGTAAAGCCCAGGGTCACGACTGTTTGCGCGCTGGCGGCCGTGGCGTCGGTCAAGGCGCGCGTCAGCGTGACGGTTGTATCCTCGGCCGAGGTTGCGCCCACGGCCGATCCGCCGCCCGCAACCCAGACCCCCGAGGCATTGCGCTCCTCTATGTTGATGCGGATTCCGGGGATGGCGACCCCACCCGGGGCAGATCCGGCGATGACGCGGGCCGTCACCCGCGCCGTGAATACCTCGCCCGAAGCGGCGGGGGCATTGGAGTTGGAGATGATATAGGCGCCCGCATGTTGGGTCCCGGCAGCCAACCCCTGATACCTGACGTCGACGTAAGGCACCCCGTCCTCGACGCCGGTCGCGATCTTGGCCGCAGTGATGCCGTTGCTCGTGACCGCCTCGGGCCAATAGGCCGCATCGCCCACGGCCTGCGCCCCATTGGCGAGATTGCGCCGTCCGCCCCTCGGCCATCGCGACAGCGTCGGACGGGACAGGGCCACGGGCTGCGCCGCATCGACCGTGCCCGCAGCGCGGCGGGCAAGGCCCACGGGCTGGCCGGGGCCGGTCACCGGGACGCTGCCCGCCGCATCCTGGGCCAGCAGGTCGAGGCGGGCGGGGTCGATCCAGATGCCGGGGGTCGCGGGCCCGAACAGCGCGCCGGGGGTCCAGACGGGGGCCGCCCGCCGACCAAGCACGACACTGGTGAGGGAGAGACCGATCACCAGACCCCCACGATGTCGGTGGCATCGGTCCCCGTCGCCCAGACCCGCGTGACGCGCCCGGGCAGCGGAAGCCCGGCAACCATCGGCAGGGTGACCGGATCGTCGCTGTCGATCAGGCTCACCCGCACATTGCCGTCGCCCGTGCAGTAGAGCGCGCGGGGGATCTGATGCGGGGGCAGATCCTCGGTGTCGCTGGGGATGATGGCCGCGCCAGCACGAAACGGCGCGGTGTGCGAGGTACCCGGAAATTGATCATCCTGGCGCATGTTGGGCTCCCGATCTGTGCATCAAGGGGATCTTGCGCATGGATCGGGGGGAGGTGCGGCGGCCTGGCGCTATCTCATTCCTCATCCCGCTCCGAGTTGACAGAATCCCGCGCCCGCAACTCCGCAAGGCGCCGCTCGATCGCATCATCTGACATCTGCGCTGGAGGCGTATCGCCGGGAACGCCCTCGGCCTCTTCCTTCCTGAGAACCCATTCGGCAAGATCGACGTTGCCGGTCGCCGCATACAGATCCTTGAACCGGCGCGCGATCAGCAGATACAGGCCTGGCTTGGCATTCGGGTTATTCCGGTTCTTGGCAATCTCCCGCGTCCAGAAGGTTTGAAGCAGGATGCGGCCTTGAATGACGGCCTCGCGAAACTCCTCATGCGCCTGCGCCCAATTGCGCATGGTTTGCGGGGTGACGCCGATCTCAGCCATCCAGGCCTCGGGAAACTCGCCCTGCTGTGCCAGATCGCGCACCATCTGCGGATGCGTGTCAGGGTCGTATTTGCAGTTTCGAGACCTTTCGCCTGCCTGCTGCCCTATGACCATCAGAAATTCGCGCGCCTGCATATCCCTGCCCCGAAGTCACAACATCGCCGCGAGTCCGGTGGCGCTGACCTGAAACCCCTTTTCGGGCGCCGCCTCCACCCACCCTCGGGCATAGAGCAAGGCCAGCAGGTCGGCGGATTCATCCTCGCCGCAGGACAGCGCATCCCGCACCGCGCGCTGCGCCGATGAATAGCCGATGCGATCCCGAATAGCACACATGGCGCGGTATTCCCGCGGCGAAAGGCTGGCGTTGAGAATGCAGCGCGGCGCATAACCGCCGCCGGTTCTGGTGGCGAAATAGGCAAACCCTTCGACGGCGGCCATAGCGATCCGCTTGGTCGAGCCGATCAGCCAGCCGGTCTCCTGAAGCAGCCTCACCAGTTCGGCCAGCTCGTGCAGGCCCGGATTCGTGGCCCGGTCCTGTGCGACCAGGCCAACGTGATAGGTCACGAAATCCCGAGGCTTGGCGGTCGCGGCCCAGATGCGAAGATCCCGCGCCGAAGCGACCATGTTGGTGATTGCGATGGTCATCGGATTCCCCTCTCCCGCAGCCTTTCGATCGTCACAAGACCCTTTTCCACCAGCGCATCCCGCATCAGCGACGAGATCGCGCTGCCGGGCAGCGGCCTTGCACCATTGACCCAATCCGCGAAGAATTTCAGGCGATCCTCCGGCGAGGACGGCGGCTTGCTGGCCTTGGCGGGCGTGTCCCGCCCTGGCCTGACGGCAGCGGCGGATTTGCTCGCCTTGGCGGCTTGCGCCATCCAGCGATCAAGCGCCTTGGGCCCGTCCGGCGGATCGGGATGGCGCGCCCGGCTGGCCTTCGCCTCGGCCACGATCCGGTCAGGGGCGAGCGGCAGATCGAGCCAAGCCCGGGCGTGCTCCGAAAGCGACGGATCGGACCAGTAGGTCCCGACCTCGTGGGGCTGGATGCCGAGGGCGTGGCGGATGTCATCGAGCAGGCCCGCCGGGATCGGCGTCAGGCCTGGCGTCTCGGGGGGCGGATCCGGCGGTGGTTCCGGGGGCGGATCGGGCTCGGCGGGGCCTGCGGCAGCCTCTTCCGAAAAACCAGAGATCGCCTCGCGCGCACGCGCGCCCTCCTCCTCCTTCTTATCTATATCTATATCTTTATTCTCCCCCCCCGTTGGGATATGCGGTGGCATCGCGCTGGCCGGTGCGGTGGGGCTTGCGATGGCAGAAGCTATCCCCTTGTTTTCATGCGCTTTGGCTCCATTTTCGCGCTGTTTTTTCTCGTATCTTCTCAGTTTTTCCGCTTCTTTATCTGCGCGTTTATTCGAGATAATCCCGAGATTATCCTGAGATAATCTCAAGATCAGCTTTTTGCGGGCGATCAGGTCGGCGCGGATCTGGTTCCATTTGCGAACGCTGCACCCGAGATTCCCGGCGATGAAGTGGGGGTCATCGGGCAGATCCCCATCATGGAGATAGATAAGATCGAGGATGATCGAATAGGCGCCCTTGAGTTCGAGCGACCACCCGGTGGTGGCGTCGAGGAAATTCCGAGTGTAGCGGGGGTAGTAGGGTAGCGTCACGCCATACACTCCCCGTCATTGGCCTGGCAAAGCGCTCCCTCGGTTGACAGCGCCCAATCGCCCTGACGCTCCATGAATTCGCGCAGTTCCCGGCGGCTATAGCGGTCACTGAACTGATGGTTCCGGCGGCACTCGTGCGCCTCCCACCACGCATGGCGCAGCGGCATGTCGCGCGAGAGTGCGGACAGGAACGCCTCGGATTTCAGGAAGCATCCGTCGCAGTTTCCTCCCACGGTCTTGCCGTTGACCAAGGGCAGCGCGAGGTCGAAGGGCTGGCTGCGCCAGAACGAGGCGACCGCATGCTTCGACACGCCTGCGGCTCGCAAGGGGAACCATGGGGTGGACCTGTTGTCCGGATACGGGGAGCGGTGCTTTTCGTCGGCGCGGAACCCGATGGCGCTGGACCACGACCGCCAGCCAATGGAGCGGAGGTATCTCTTGGCCGTCAGCGTCTTGAGTTCGGCGCTGCACCATTTCTTGAACTGGTTCGGGAGAGCCTGCTTCTTGGCGATCAGGGCGTCAAACGGCTCGCCGTTCCTGCTGGCACCTTGGTAGCCGACCAACTCGAACAGCGGCTTTGCGGCTCGGTATTCGAGCCATGTGATCATGACGCCGAAGCGTCGCCCGACCTCGGCAACGAAATCCAGCGTCTGTGGCATCTCGCGGCCAGTGTTCTGAAAGCTGACAATCACGCCATCGCGCAGGCCGCCATTGGCCTCAAGGATCTGATGCAGCATGTAGGCGCTGGTGCGGCCGCCGCTGAATGCGATCTGCACATTGCCGTCGGGAAGGATGTAGGGGCTCGCCATCTACCGCGTCTCCCCTTCTCCGGGGGTGGTGAGGGCGCTACGGATGTGGGCAACGGCGTTGTTGATTTCGTCCCATGCCCGCTTGCCCAAGCCAAGGTTGGTCTCCCCAACGTTTGCCGCGATGGTAAGCCCTTCGAGCGGGA